>NZ_JAPVLS010000023.1:0-115941 GCF_027158125.1 Streptomyces sp. H39-C1 | reverse complement strand
CGAACCGGGCATGCAACTCTTCTACGCCCTCGGACCACGACTCGACCTGCTCCACCGTCAACGATTCGTCACACAGTCGGACCAACGAGCCACACCGCCAACAGTCACACCACATGCGGTTGCAGTACTAGCCGCTCCAAGGATGCAGCCGGTCGGGGACGGTGTCCCGACACCGTCCCCGACGAGTCACTTCCGCCAGGATCCTGAAGGATCATGTTCGGGCATCTGACTTGGGTGTCCGAGCTGGCCGGTGGCGGCACTGGCCAGCCAACCGGTCCACCGGTCAATGAATTGGTCAAGATCCCCGAGCGTAAGAGGGGTGAACGGCCAGGCCACCTGGTTGACGTCCATCCCGGATCGGACCGCCCCGAGGGCATCGCGTCCGGGAGACAACGAGAAGGGGTCCACCGTTGACAGCCCACCGATGAGGGGGCTCCTCATGAACGCGGTCTCAAACCACTGATACTGCCCAGCTACCTGGGCATCGGCGTACCAGAGGGAATGGCTGCGGCCGTCGTAGCCATTCCGGTTTCCGGGGATTCTCAGCAGGATGCTGGCGTCGGCGACGACGTCGAAGGGCGCCTGCGTCCAGTTGTCGGGCCGAGTCTTCGTGGGGTCGCTGAAGGACAGCTGGGCGTCGGAGAGGATGACCGCCCAGTCGTTCTTACCGCGTCGTACCTCAGCCGCGGAGCCCACTTTGGTGATCGCCGTCAGAAGCTGTTCGGAGATCAAGCTGAGTGACGTCTGAGCGGCTTCCAGCAGGTCTCTACGGCGTTCGGCTTCCGTCACTGCTGCCGATGCCTGGCGGTCGATCTCTGCGTGCTGTGTGGCTACGGCCTTATTCGCCTCAGCTAGAGCTGCCAGGCCACCGGACAGGGATGCGGTAGGGATACGGCGCAGTCTCTCCAGCACGTTGCCTGCCGCCGGACGGCTTTGCGGGGCGCGGTAGAGGCATTCGGTGATGAGTGCGGCCAGCAGGGCGGGGGCGGTGGTCAGTGGCGGTGGGGTGCCGTGCAGGTGCTGATCCTGGAAATCGTGATCGAACGGTCCCGTAAAGGGCGTGGTGCCCTCCAAAAGCTCATAGGCAAGGACACCCAGGGCGTAGATGTCGGTCGCCCCAGTGGCCCGTTGGTGCTTCCAGCACTCGGGGGCCATGTACGGGAGGGTTCCCCCGCCTTTGAAGGTGTGCTTGGCGGTTGTTGCCTCGGCGTAGCGGGCGATGCCGAAGTCGGCCAGGCACCAGTGGCCATCGAGGAGCAGGACGTTTTCCGGCTTCAGGTCCCGGTGCACGACCCGGCCGTCCAGGTCGGTCAGGGTTTCGGCGATGTCCGTCAGGACGCGCACGGCCTCGTCCAGGGGCAGCGAGCGGTGTTGGTCCAGGTGGGCGCGCAGTGACTTGTCCGCGCGGGGCATGACCAGGGCCCATTCGTCGTCGGCTTCGCCGCTGTCGAGAATGGGGACGACGTTGCGGACGCCTTCCAAGTCGATGAACAGCAGTTCTCGGTCAGCACCGGGTTCCTGGGGGACCAGCTTCACCGCCGCCAGCTCGCCGGCGGCAGATCGTGCCTCGTAGACGCGGCCGAAGCCGCCTTCGTCCCCGATGGGCTGGCGGGGCTCGCCAAGGTCCCATTCCTGCTGGAGCTGCATTTTCATGATCTCGCGCCTCGCCGTCACCAACAGTTGATCCCGGAGGGCTGCTTGAGCCCGATCTCATCATGCCGGAGCCATCTGACACCTCCCGGTGATCGAGGCTGGTCATGGATGGACTGGGCTCCCTCATTACTGAAAGGCGGGAGGCAGGGGATAGTGCTCGCGCGGAACGTGGGGCTCCGGCGCCGGGCCGCCGTTTCCTGCCGTCGGTGCCGTCGCCCATACGGGTGAGGAATGGGCCGGGGTTCCGCCGTCCGGGATCGCGTCGCCTTTAGCGTGCGGTCATGGATGACACCCCGATGCCCGAGCCGTTGCGGCGGGCGATCCACCAGCTAGTCTCCGAGGCGGTGCAGAACCTCCAGGAGGTGCTGCGGTACACCGAGCCGGACATCGCGCACGACTGGAAGCGGATGACGCTGATCCGTGCCACGGACGCCTCCGACACGATGGACATGGCATCCCTGCTGATCGCCGCGTACTGCCAGCGCACCGGCATGGCCATGGACACCCTCGCGTCGTATCTGCAGACCCGGCAGCAGCACAGCCGGGCAGCCGGGCCGACGGACGACGACCGCGCGCACCTCGCGGGGCTGCTGGGTGAGCCGGCCCCCGAGAACGGCGGAGAGCAGGGAGGCTTGGGTCTGCGCTACTGGCGCGGGCAATACACCGCCGAGAGCGCTCAACAGGTTGAGGACGACCCGCAGAAGCTGTTCACCGAGGCGGTGCTGCATGGGCTGCGGGCCCGGCTGTGCGACGACGTCGACGCGCTCGACAGCTATCTGCCGCCGCACGTCGCGGAGCTGGCCCGGAAGGTCGCCGGGGTGTTGGAAGAGCCGCAGCCGGCCCCTGTGTAGGACCGCAGTCCCAACACGGGCGTAACGCTGGCTGGGCCCGGTCGTTGAACGGTTGGTCAGCGAAGTGCACAGCGGGGCCCCGGGAGTGTCATGGCACCCGGGGACCCGCACAGGTCCTCCGTTTTCGCCGCAGAGTGACCGCCGCCCTACAGGCCCTGGATTCCTTGCTCTACCGCTTCCAGAGCCAGGCGCTGGACATCAGGTGAGTGTGCAAGACCGCGGATGGTGGAAATGACTCCGCCCGCCACGCGGCGTACCAACCCGCGATCAGGTGCCGGGACTGTGGCGGCTGCCTGGAGCTCCTGCACCTGGGTCAGGAGTACCTGCTGCTCACCAGCGTTCGGGGTCAGGGACGGCGCGAGTTGCTGGAGAAGATTGACCGCTGCCAGGATCTGCGCCGGATCGAACCCGGTCTGCGTCACCGCGTTCTGGGTGAAGCCAGTGCTGTTGGCCGCGATGTTGCCGTTGTTCGTGGCAATGTGGAACACCGGCCCGTTATCGCTGGGAGTCGGCTGGTTGATGTCGTCTTGCACGCTTCCTCCTGCCAGGGCGCAGCTGACGCCCCGGGGTGTGATGGCGACTGTGCTGGGGTCGGTGTCGATGGGTTCGATGAGGCCGTTCTCTGTCAGGTAGGCGAGCGCCTGGTGCAGGTCGGCGCCGGAGACGTCCGCTCCGGCGAAGTACGAACCGGGGGTGGCGAGGAACAGGGCGGGGTTGGTGGGTACCTGGTCGCCTGCGGTGTCATACAACCACCGGAGGAAGGCGTTCATGGTGTGACGGAGCCGAGCAGCGCGGTCCTTCTGCCGGTTCTTCAGGGCGTGCACAGCAACGCGGCCTTCGTCCGTGAGCTGAACGTGAGGCACCGCGTCTCCCCAAGCTCGGGCGAGATTCGCCAGGCCACGCTGCTCCAGTTGGAGGGCGAGAACGGAGGCGTCGTCGGTCAGCTCGTGTTCTTCGACGAACCTGGTGACGTCGATGTACCGCCCGGGGTGCTGCTGGGCGTAGGCGTCCAACCACAGCAGCAACCGTGCCAGGTGGGCGCTGCTCTCGATTGCCTCGCCGTTGGGCGCGCCGCTTCCTGTTGGGGTGGTCTCGAACTGGACGGGCACGCGGGAGGGGTTGCGGCGGGCGGCTCGCTCCAGGCTCTTGTTCGCTTCCTTGACCAAGCCCTTGGCCCACTTGTCGAGTTCACGCTGGTTGATGCCGTTGCGGGCCACGTTGCCCCTCCTGTCGCAGTGCTTGGGCGACAGGGTACGGGCGGGCACTGACAGTGCGGCCCATGAGCGGGAAGCCGCGTTGACGGCGCGGTCGCGGCCAGGGCGTGACACCGGCCTCGCCCGGTCGTTGAACCGGTGGTCAGCGAAGTGCACAGCGGGACCCCGAGGATGTCATGGCCCCCGGGGTCCCGTGCGGTTTCAAGGTTTCGTTTTGTTCGGATGTCGCAGCGCGGGGACAGGAAGATTCTCCTGTCCCCGCGGCAGCCTCTACCTGATCAGGTCGAGCCGTACGGGCATCAGCAGGTGACGGTATCCGTCACCTGTCACGTCGGGCCCGCCGGTGAGCAGCACGGGCTTCTTGCCCTGCCCGTCCTCCATGGGTCGCAGGTGCAGGGTGAGGGTGTCTGCGGGGAACGTTCGGAGTGCGTCAAGCAGCAGGGCCGGGTTGAACGACAGGCTGCTGCCCCGGACGTTGTCGGCAGTGCCGTGTGTGAAGGCGGCTGGGATCTCCATTCCCTTGACGCGGGCCCGGTCGTCCTCGCTACCGATGCGCGGGAAAAGAGTGAGTACCTCGTCCTGGCTCCAGGCGACAGTGACTGCTGCGCCGTTCTCTGCCTTGGCTTTGATCAGTGCCGCCGCCTTCTTCACGGCCCGCACCAGGGTGGAGCGCTCTACACGGATGGATGTCTCACGCTCCGTCGGGAACAGGGATGTGTACTTGGGCAGGCCGCCTTCCAACGGTCGCATCGTGATCCTGGCGGTCCCCACCGTGAGAGTGGTCCGGGCTACGCCGTCGACGTCGGCCTCGATGATGCCGATGCCCACCGGTCCCTCGTAGGACTTCAGCCGCTTGGCAAGACGTCGCAGCAGGTCAGCGGGAATGAGGGTGGTGAGGGGTTTCTCCGACGGCTGCACCGTGGCGTCGGCGGGAACGGTGGCCACGCCGAACCGGTACCGGTCGGTGGCCGCCATGGTGAGTGTCTCGCCCTCCAGCGTCATCTGTACGGCGGTGAGCGCCGGAAGGGTGTCATCACGGCCCGCGCACGGCAGCACGCGCTCCAGCTGCGACAGGAACGCTTTCGCGTCCACGGTCGCCATGGCGGGCACCGACTCCGGCGGGTGGGTGAACTCGTGGAGGTCGCGCACCATGACCGGTACCGCCATGTCCGGGGTGGACAGCAGGTCGCCGGCGAGCGCGACCGGAATCCGATTGGCGACCGCCTTGGTCTCTCCGGCCGCGAGCGCGGCGAGTGCCTTCTTCAGCTCGTCGAAATCGAGCAGCGACCAGCCCTTGGCCACGGGTGTTGCGGCGGGGATCGTGACCGACACGGCGGTCCAGAAGTCGAACGTTTCGACGGTGAGCCGGTCGCGTCCTGTCTGCAGCAGGACCCCGCACTGTGCGGGCGGGTTGGGCAGGCCCGGAACGCCGAACTCGGCGAGGTTGAGCGCCTCGGTGAGCTCTGCGTGAGGCACCGCGAAATGGGCGGTGGGCTTCACCGGCTCGACGGTCTTGGTCTCGGTGCTGGCCTGCGTCATGGGGTGCCTTCCTTGGGCGTGTGTTGTCGGCGGGGCGGGAGTGCCACTCCCCCGCCCCAGGGGGTTGCGGCCCCGTAGCGGGGCCGCACGGGCGGTTTAGAGGGGACGCGGATTGATGGCCGTGTCCAGGAATTCCAGCCGGTCCGCAGCCGTCCGCATCCACGCGCTCGCATCGTCGTGATTGGCGTCCGGCACGGCCAGGATCGCGGCCGCATCCATGAGATGAGCCTCAACCCACGCATTCGTGCACGCGGCCAGGACCCACAGCCGGAACGCGAAAGTGCTGAGCGGGTAGGTCATGCCCGCCGCACGGGCCTGCTGGGCGGCGAACTCGGCTTCATCAGCCGCGAGGATCGCGCGCGAGCGGAAGACAGTGACCATGCTGGTCAGCCATTCGGCGCCGATCGGCCGATCGGCCAGCGCGGTGTGGCGCAGCATCTCGGCTGCCTGCATCGCCCGGCGACCGACGGTGCGCAAGTCGGTCACCTCGCGGAGCGTGAGCACATCGAACCGGGACTGTTCGTCGCCGCCGAACACGTCGCGCAGCATCTTCGCGACCCACGCGTTGCCGTGCAGCGGGCCCGGGGCGGCGGCCGTCAGATCGCGCTCGGCAACAGGGCTGGGGCTGTGCTTGGACATGGCTCTCCCTCGAATTGGGTGTGTTTTCGATTGCCGGCCGATTGCCACCACCGACCAACAAGACAACTATATCTCAACTGGACCACATTTGGGGCTGTGGCGGGCTCCGTTCTTCCCCGAATTCCCCGTGGTCAGAGACGGTTTGGCGCTGCGGCTCGGCCGGCGGGGGCGCCACTCCCCCGCCGCTTGGGGCGGGGGCGCAGCCGCTCGGTTGCGCCCCGGGAGATCTAGACGTTCAGGGGCGGTGCCTCGGCGTACTCCACGCCGTGTTCCGGCGGGATCGGCTCGCCCTCGGGGTCAGTGCAGTAGGCGTTGAAGATTTGGGCGCGGCTGAGTGGGACGGCGGTGTTGTCCTGGAGGTACCAGCCGCACACGCGGGCATGTCCGTTGTCGGTCGCGGTGCGCACGACCAGGCCGCCGATACGGCCCGCCAGCATCAGCGTCACGATGCGGTCAGTTTCGTCCTGGTCGACCGTGATTCGCTCGCCCGTGGTGCAGAACGGCACCGTGGTAACGAAGTAGTCGTCCGACGTGGAGTGCGCGCGGATCGAGACGGTGAGTGTGTGGCACCCATCGCCGAGGGCGGTAAAGACGCTGTTGAGTAGTGCGGCGGCGTTCTCGACCGCTCGCGGGAACATTGCATGGAGGAAGTGGTCCATGGATTCGCTCGCTCTCGTCGGGTTCTCGGTGGCGGCGGGGGTGCCACTCCCCCGCCGCTTGGGGCCGGGGCGCAGCCGGTGGGCTGCGCCCCGGGTCGGGTTAGTCCCAGTCGGGGTCGTTCTGGCAGTGCGCGTACGCGCTGGCCGCTGCGGCGTCGGCGTCGGTCGCGTCGAACTCCATGGCCCACCGGGTGAACTCGTCCTCGCTGCTGCGCAGGCAGACGACGTCGTCGGCGACCGGGCCGGGCAGAACCGCGGCGATGAGCAGTTCGCTCAAGTCGATGTCCATGCGCAGCCCGATGACCGTGAACGTCTGGGTGGCGGGGGCGCTCATGTGGTGTGTCGCGGGCGGGGCAGGAGCGCGGGCCGCTGGAGATAGCGGTCAACGAGCATGAGGGCCTGGTCTTGGGTCAGTCCGAGGATGTTGCCCTGGGCGTCCGTGGAGCCGGTGAAGACGACGTCCCCGAAATACGGTCCGGGCAAGGCCTCGTAGGTGCTCAGGAGCGCGCAGGCGGGGCCGTTCAGCGGCTGGTCAAGCAGGAGGGCGTCGTCATCAACCCACATGATCAGTTGGGTGGTGAGGTCAACCGGCCGCGCGATGTTGCAGCACAGCGCGTCGTCCGGGGTGATGGCGGCGTCCCAGGGCAGCAGACGGAATGTGCCGCTGGGCGAGACCCACAGTGCGAAAGTCTCAACAGCCGTAGTGGCCATGGGCATAGGTGTCCCCTTTGATCGGAGGGTGTGCTTTCGGTGTTGGTCGACTGCCACCGCCGACCAACAAGACAACTATACCATTCACGAATCACAAATTGGGGTTGGGTACGGCCCTTTCGCGGCATTGTTTTCCCACGTCAGGTGCCGTTTCGGGGCTCTGGGGCGGGGCACCGTGCAGGGCGTGTTGCCACCCCGGCGCGAAGCGTCGGAGGCAAGGGAGGAGGCAGCGCGGGGCGAGGGGCCGGGGCGCGCAGCGCGCCGGCCCCGGCTGCCACTCCCGCAGCGCGTGAGAGCGCGCAGCGCTCGGTCCGGGCCGCAGCGCAGCGGAGGCCCGGCACGCGGGGAGGCGGCACGGGTGTCTGTGACAGGTTCAGTTGGCCCCACTCGGACAAGTTGATTTGGCTCCACCCTCGAACTGGCAGCCGACGGCTCACCCGGGCCCCCTACGGCCTCTTCTTGCTGGCCATGCCTGTGCATCAGCCCGCCGACAGCCCGACAGCCGAACGCCTGTCGGAGCCAAAACGAACCGCCCAACTGGGGCCAACTGAACCTGTCACAAACACACGGGGGAGCACAGCGGACCCGTACCCGCCGGGCGGCGCGGACTGCGCGGCGCCCCGCCCCAGGGAGAAAGGGCGTACTGCCGCACGTCACCTACTACCGCGCCGCTGCGCCTCTGCCCGCTGCGCCCGTGGAAGCCCGCCAGGTGGGCGCCTGGGGGCCGCCGGCAGGGTGCTGCGCCGGCTGTCCCCGGGTGACGGGCTCCCTCGAGCAGGCCGGTGCCCTCCCAACTGCCGGGCGGTAGCCACGCACCGGATGCCCAGCCGCGCATTGGGGACCGGGGGGAAGCTTTCGGCGATTTGGTTCTACGCTGCGAGCAGGGCCCCGATTGCTGGGCCAGGCAATACCGCCGACCGTGCGGCAAACCCCACGGACGAGGCGTCTTGGCGCTTCCGTGACCGTTGCCTCGCGGTGCTGTGGTACGACCCGTACAGGTTTCTTCCTGTCCGCGGGCTCTCGAGCCCCGCGAAGGTCTGAAGCCGAAAATTGATGTTCGGCCATACCGAAGGGTCCGTCGTGGCCATTCCTGTTTTTGTCGTTCTCATCGCGTTGGTGTCGGTGCTGCTCGTCGCGGTGCGCAAGGCACGGCCGGCGGACGTCCCCGCCATCGTGCAGACCGGGCTCACCCGGCTCGCGATTGCCGCGATCGTGGGCCTGGTGCTGCTCCGGACCAATCCTGCGGACATCCCGAAGATTCTGGAGACTCTCGCCGGTCTGTACCGCTGACCTTCTCGAGTGGGGCGTTCACCCGGATGCGTGCGGGTGTGCCGGGTCTGCGCGGCGGCGCGGATCCAGCACACCCGGGGCCGGCGGCTGCTCATGGACACGTTCGACAAGGATGAGGCCGACCTGCCCAACGGCCGGCTGGCCAAGGTCACTGCGGCGGGCCGGGCCGGAATCTGCGGAAGTCGCGCGAGGGGGGACGTGCCCATTCGGGCTCGTCCCCCCCTTGGTCGATCGGCGACGCCTACGGTGCGCGCGTGTAGGAGTGGAGTCGGTCGATCTCGATGAATCCCGCCGATTCATAGAGCCGGTTCGCTGCGGTCCGGTCCCTGTCGTCTCCCGCAGGAGCGTCGTCGTCGACGTACAGAATCACCTCGGTGGCACCCAGCCCGGTCAAGACGTCCAGGGCAGAGCCCAGCAGGGCGCGCCCCAGCCCTTGGCCGCGTGCGGAGGCTGACACTTCGATCCACCACAAGACGCCGACACCTTCAACCGGCGGGCCCACCACAGCCTCCGCGACCACGTCGGCGCCGTCGCGGATCTCCAGCCGTCGGGCGTTCTTACCCGTGTCATCAGCGGAGCCGATGTGGACATGAGCGGCGTGAGGCAGGCCGGGGGCGGGCAAAGCAGCGCGCATGTACCGCCACAGCCGCTCGCCGGTGAACCCCGCCCGCCGCAACGCCTCATCGGTGACCGCACGGTTCCGGACCGGCAACGCCTCCAGTCCCAGAGACAGCGCGGAGGCGATCTGGAACGCCTGGACCGGGCGCGGCCCCAGTGCGGCAACCGCGCGATGGATCAGCACATCGGCGGTCCGGGCGGCCTCACTGCAGTGCAGCCACAGGATCAGCCCCGTGTCGTCCTTGGGCCGGACGGCGTAGGACACC
Source organism: Streptomyces sp. H39-C1 (assembly GCF_027158125.1). Taxonomy (NCBI): domain Bacteria; kingdom Bacillati; phylum Actinomycetota; class Actinomycetes; order Kitasatosporales; family Streptomycetaceae; genus Streptomyces; species Streptomyces sp. H39-C1. The sequence continues at coordinate 106,501 of NZ_JAPVLS010000023.1, read as the reverse complement.
ACACCGAAGACGGCCCCGGTGTCCTCCACGACCACCTCGGTGGTGGGCTGGTCCAGTGCGGCCCACCACTGCGCATCTACCGGCGAGCGGCCCTCCAGCGCCTGATGGAGCATCGCGGGAGTGGTCGGCGGCTGGCCAGGGAGGCGGTCGGCGTTGATCAGGCGGAGAACGGCCGTCTGGTCGGCCGGGGTGTACGGGCGCAGCGTGACGCCGAGTGGGGTGCTCACGGATACGACCATGACCGGGTAAGTCCCTTCTGTCCAGGGTGGGGGCGGTGCGCCATGGGGCGTACCGCCCCCACCGGTTGGGGTGTGTCAGTTGATCCGTGCTCCGTGCTCGATGGCTCCGATCAGCCATCGCTCGATCGCGGACACGACCAGGAGAACGGCCGTATCGGTCTCCCGCGCGAGGTGCGCGCGGTCGATCAACCCGGTCTCGGTCACCAGCAGTGGGCCGCTGGTGTCCAGTCCTGCGGCCTCATGGGCCATCGCCGCGCTGTAGTACTGCTTGGTCCGGGGCAGTGCCCGGATGGCGCGGTCCGGGAGCAGCGACAGGACCAGGGACTTGCAGCGCCAGTACCCGGACGGCAGGTCCGGGCGGTAGCGGTCCGCGAGCGGCACCGCGAAGGCCGCCGCAAGGAACTGCTCCGTCAGGAACGGTGACGCCTCCACCACATCGCCCGCCGGGCCCATCGCCTCGTGCGGGTAGAACGCGTCATGCGCGTCTGCCTGCACCCAGGATCGACCGGCTCCGGCATGGCCGGAGACCTGCTCCCGTACCCAGGACCGGGCCCAGTGCGTGGCGTTCCCCCGGTACGGCTCCGCCAGAACCGGCGTCGCCTGCGGGTCGCACCACTCCGGCCAGTTCGCCGCCCAGTACGCGCCTGCGCTCGCTTGCGCGGGCATCACGCGCGCCGCAACGGCCAGTGCCTCCCCCAGCAGCCCGGGGCCGGAACGGGCGACGTCCCCGGCATAGCGGGCCGCCGCCCGCAAGCCATAGCGCCGGGCGATGGGGGCCGTGGCGTAGCGCGGCACACCCAACAACTCGTCCGATCCCAGACCCGACAGCAGCACTTCCACGCCGCGTGACACGGCCCGCTGCGCCACCGCAGCGTTCAGACCCGGCAATGCATCCAGCCGGGGCCCGTGGGCAGACCAGCGCGGGTCCACCCAGTGCCGGGCAGGGTCGATCACCTCCACTTCCACGTGAGCCAGTCCCACATCCCGCAACAGCTTGCGGACCACCGGGACGCACGAGCGGCCCTGGTCATCCGTGAGAGCAACGGTGAACGCGATCACCCGCCGACCGTCCGCCACCGCGCAGGCGTGCACGAGCGTGGCCAACGAATCCAGACCACCGGAGACCGAGACACCGATCGTGTCCGCCCGCTCGGTCAGCCCGGCCACCGAAGCGGCGAACGTGGCCCGCAGACCGCCAGGATGCGCAGCAGGAACAACAGGGCGCATAGGGAGTCGTTCGACTCCGCGCCACAGACTGACGGGGTAGAACTCCCCCGTCAGCGCAGGCGGGGCCAGAAGCAGCCCGACCGCATGCAGATCGACCGCCGGAGCGGGGCCGGACAGATCCAGCGGGTTGCCCGCTGTCCGTCCGTCCCCACTCCGGAAGCTTGCCGCTAGGGGATCGATCACTTCTGGGCGAGCGCCTGAAGGCTCCGGACCACGTCACGCGCGACCGTCACAGCACCGCGCAGGGACTCCCCGTACGGCAGGCCCTTCGCGCCCTTGGTGTAGGTACCGTCACCGGGCTTCGACTTCGTGGACATGAACATCAACTCCTTGTGTGTGATTCGGTTTCGCTGACCGGCTGCCACCGCCGACCAACAAGACAACTATACCATCCATGCATCACGGATGTCTATTGGGAACGCCCCTCACCGCGAACAAATCTCCTGCTCAGAGCCTGATTGGGCACATTCGGGGTCACCTCGGAGCGCGAAGCTTTCGGTCGGCAGGCGAGGCAGCCGCGCAAGCCTCCGGGCGCGGCGGAGAGCGACGACTGGGCTGGGGTTTGGCGAGACGCGTGGCGAGTGGTCAGGCGCGGGGGGCGGGACGCACCGCGCTGTAGGGGCGCAGCGCGTCGTGGTCCCACCGTGCGGGCCGCGCTTGGTCGGACAGCAGGAGGCACAGCTCCGGCGAGTTGGTCTCATCCCACCGGTCATCCGTACCCGCCGCGCCGTCGAGATCATCCGGCAGGACGTCGAAGCCGCACCCGGCCCAGTCGAGCTCCTGCAGCAGGAATTGGAGGTGGGCGGGGTTGGTCGGGTCGCGCCTGCCCCAGGCGGCGAGCAGTGAGCCGCCCTGGGCAAGTTCGCTGGGAATCGGCGCGTAGCTACGCCCGGGGCCGCCTTCCTGTCGGAAGTCCCAGACGTAGACGCTGCGGGCGTCGCGGACACTGTCCAGGTACAGATCCCCGGAGTAGTCGCAGCGGTGCATGACGAGGTAGGCGGCGGCGGGGAACTGCAGCCGGAGGGTGTCGGCGATGACGTGGGCGATGCGCTGGCCCGTGGCATGGGTCGCGGCGCGCACGTCGTCCCACTCGGCAAGATTGGCGTACGGGCGCTTGGGGCTGGCGTGGCTCATGGAGGGGCTTCCTGTGGGAATGGGCCGGCCCCAGGAAAAGGAAGGAGGGCCGGCGGGCGGAGGTGGTGGGCGGGGCAGCCCGGGACGGCCGGTGCGGCGGCCGCCCCGGGGGTGGTCACCGGCGGTCGGGCAGGAGCTGGTTGCCGGTGCGCTGCCAGTACCCGGCCGGGGCACGGTCCGCCCTTTCGGTGAACGAGCCGCTGGCGGTGATCTCGAAGCCGTCCTCGCAGAACAGGATTCGGGCATCACGGATGCTCTTCAGCGTGGGACTGTCGGCGGGGAAGTCGCGGAATCCCATGAAGCGACGTGCGGTGTTCACGAACCAGAAGACGTCGCCCGGCGCCAAGTCGTCGTAGTGGACGCTGACCAGTTCATCCGGGCGGAATTGGCGCCACAGGCGCACGCCGAGACCGTTGCAGATCTCCGCGAGTCCCTCGTACAGGGCGTGGAATGTCTCGTCGTCCATGCCCGGCGCGGAGTCCGTCTCGGCGCTGTTGCCGGTGAAGTGGACGACTCCCCGGATGTTGTGGCCGTCGAAACCGAACAGCTCGGCCAGGCCTGCCGCGACCTGGTTCGGCGCGCCCGGGGTGCCGGGCTGGTAGTGCAGCTCTACGCCGTCGGCGAGCGGGACAGTGGCGTACGGGGCGGGGCCGGGGAGCAGCTCGGTGAGGTTGCGGCGGATGCCCCGTGCGCCAATGGACTCGGTGACGAGTCGGTTGGGGTGCAGGGTGCTGAAGCAGCCGATCGCGTAGGGGTCGGGGTGTTCGATCGTCACGGTGTTTCTCCTGGGTTGGATTGCGGTCTTCGGCGTTGGTCGACTGCCACCGTCAAACCAACAAGACAACTATATCCCATTCATTCCACAATCAGGGGCGTTCCACGGCCCTTTCCTCCACGTCCGCATTCGCCAGCCACCCCGTTTCCCTTTCGGGAGCTGCGCCCCGAACGCGCAACGGCCCCCGCCAGAGGCGGGGGCCGAAGGTGTCCACGGAGCGTCAGATTTCCCGGGCGCCGGGATGGTCGCCCTCCGCGGACGGGATTTCGCACGGAGGGCGGGCGGCGCGGAAGGGGCCGGCACTCGGCCTCAGGGACTACGTCCAGTCGCGCTTGGACGGCTCCTGGATGATCTGGATGGGCAGGGGCAGGCCGTACCAGTCGGCCAGCGCTTCCGCGGCGCTCCCCCGGTCGCGGTACCCGCGCCCCACGTGGGTACCTGCGGCGTCCACGACATACAGGGTCGCGCCAGCAAAGTTGGCGTGCAGGATCACGTCTCCGCCGACCTGGTCCGGGTCGTAGGGGCGCTCCGGCTCGTTGTTTGTGCCTGCAGCGGCGAAGCGGACGCGCTCGGCGAACTCGTCGGGTCGGCCCACGGCCTGGACGCGGGCGACGGTCGGTGGCGCCTGCGGACGGGGAGCGCGGGCGCTGACGCGCACGCGGTTCCGCGACAGATGAGTGAATCCGGCCGCGGCCAGCGCCGCTTCCAGTTGATCCAGGGCGGCATCCCATCGCTCGCGAGCTGCGGTTCCCTTGCGCGGGTCACGAGCGCCCTGCTGGACGCGGAGCACCATCACCCCCTGGCTGTCGGCCAGGACCTGGAATCCGTCCAGCGCGTCTTTGTCGTCCGTCTCGACGTCGACCATGTCGGTCCGGGCGGCGAGCTCACGCCGCGCAAACTGGACCTGCCAACCCTGGGCGTTCGGCGCGGGAACGCTGGCTACCTCTTCAACGACCGCTCCGGCCGCGCTCGGGGCGTATTCACGGTCCCCGGTACCTGCGGCACCCCGGGCAAAGACGACGAGGTAGCGGCCGGAAACCGCCACCTCCACCCGGAAGCCCTTGCTCTGCAGGTGCTCGGCGATCTGCGGCAGTTCTCCCGCGAGGGAGTCGGCCAGGCCTGCGCCGCGCCACAGGATGGCCACGCGTCGGTTATGGTGCTCTCCCTCTGCGCTGAATCCCTCGCTGCGTGGGGTGCCGTCCGAGCGGAGCTCGGCGCGGGTGAATCCGCCGCGGGCCAGCAGGTTGGACATGGATGAGGCGGTGATACCGGTTGCGCGGGCCGCGCGACGGGCCTTGACCCGTGCTTCCTTGACGCAGCGCAGTTCAGGACACACGGCGCCGACCGGCTTGATGTGCTGCCCGTAGGCGGCGCCCTTGGTGCGCGGGCACGGCTCGACGGTGCCAGGCCGGTACCAGTGGGCGCGGACGTACGGGGAGAACGTGCCGTCAACCTGGGTGATCGACCGCTTCAGATCGCTGACGACCGACTCTGCGGACTGCCCCGGCATTCCGTACAGGGGCCGGCCGTCGACGTCCCACTCGCCGTTGAGCGCGTAGGCCACGCGGGGATACTCCTCGCCCTGGTCCTCCGCTACCGGGCGCGTCTCGATCGTGAGGCCCTCGTACTCGATGCGGGCGACCGCCGAGCTCTCGATGTCGATCTCGCCTCGGGTGCCTGCCGTGTGAGCCATGCGGATCTCCTCGTTCGGTGCGTGCGGTTCGGCTGTTGGGTGGTTGCCACCACCACCCAACAAGACAACTATATCCTTTTCTTGTCACGAGAGGGAAGGGCGCGCCGCGTATTTCTCGATCCCGGAGTTCGCACGTGCGCGCAGATGCAAGGCGTTGGGGGACACGCCCCGCTGGATCGCCCGGGCGTGGTTGGCGCCGACGATCGGGCCAACCCGAGTCCTCGCCCCGGCCGGGGCTGACCCTGCCCCGCCCCAACGGCGGCGGGGCAGGGTCAGCCCCAGGTGATACGCAGACCTTGGACCTGCGCGTATTCGGCGAGCTCACGCAGCTCATGCAGCCGCGATTCGGTGTAGCCCTGGGGCCGACCGCAGTCGGTGAAGCGCCCGTCCGTGAAGGCCGGGCGTCCGGCGTCCTCGGGGTCGAGCGCAAGCGCGATCAGCACTCTGCCCAGGAAGAGCCGAGCATCTTCATCGCCATACGGCTCGGAGTAGCCGAGGGTATCCAGCACGCGGGCGGCGTTGGAGTTCGCCATATCGACCGGCTCTCCGGCGAGTTCGGCAGTGAAGGTGACCGACATGCTGAGCTCCTCTCGGAGGGTGAGGTTGCCAGGCGGGGCCGCACCTGGGCCGGAACGGCCGCGAGGCCGTTCCGGCCGGGGGATCAGAGTTCGTCGAGGCTGGTGAGCAGCCCGAGGAGCCCGTCCTTGCTGAGCGGCACCGTTTCCCCCTCGGAGTCGGCTCCACCGGTCAGCAATACGGGGCCGTGGTACTCCTGCCATGCAAAGCCGAAACGCATAGCCAGCAGGGTCGCAACCTTGTTGACCGGGTGGTTGTAAACCCCCTCGTCGTCCAGCCACATGTCCAGCCGGTTCGTCAGCGCCACCACGTCCACGCGCTCGCAGCGGATCACGGCCCGCATGACCACCAATCGGTCGTCCGAGCCGGGCAGGTCGATCGGGATGATGTCCGCTTCGGGGGTGATGAGCAAGGCGCCGGGCGTGCGGTTCATGGATGACTCCCTTTTCGCGGGTGCGTGTTCGGTGTTGGGCGACTGCCACCGCCGACCAACAAGACAACTATATCCCGCTCGCGCCACATTCGGGGGCGTGCCTCGGCTTTTCCTTTCACGAATTTTCGCCTTCACCGGCCACCCCGAGTCCCTTTCGGGAACTGCGCCGAACGGGAAATGACCCCCGCCAGAGACAGGGGCCGAGGGTGTCCATGTGGCAGGGCCCGCCCGGCAAGGGCGGGCCCTGCAGCGCTATGCAGCGAGCGCGACGCGTCCCGCGCGCAGGTAATCGCGGTTCAGCTCTAGGGCAATGAATCGGCCCACCGTCTTCGCCGCATGGGAGGACATCTCACCGGAGGGGGCGGTCATTTCGCAGCGGATGCGGTGGACCGTGTACGACTCGATCTGCTCGGGGTGGAAGGTGCGCCGCTCGCCGCGCAGTCGGTCCATCGCGCAGATGAGGATACGACCGGCGCTGGTGGTGCAGATGTCGTAGATCTCGATGGTGCGCACCGACGCCTCACCGTCCGCCTTGGCGTAGGTGATGGTCACTGCGCGCTGTCCGTCCATTGCGCGGATCAGGTCGGCCAGGGTGCGGGTGGAGGCCTGACGGGCGGTGCGCTTCATAGTGTTGAACACTGGGATCTCCCTGCGAAGTGGTGTTTTCGGTGCTGTCCGGCTGCCACCGCCGACCAATGAGACAACTATATCCCATGTGAATCACAGAAGAAAGAGAAACGCCTGCTCAAGCCGCTTTTGCTGACAACTATTTCGCTCACCCGTGGGCGTGAATGAGGCGCGCCACAGGGTGCAACTCGCCCTCGATGCGAAACCGTGGGCGGATGCGCCGATACATTCCGCTCACGCTCGCCGCAGTACTGCTGACGGCAGGCTGCGCCTCAGTAGCCCCCTTGAACACAAAGACGGGCCGCGACCTGGTCCCGGCAAGCCGCCCCTCCCCTGCCGCTACGGAGACCTGGCCGGAGCCGGTACCGGCTCCCCTTCACGCGGAGCTCGCAATGGTCGGCCCCGATAGCGCGTCACCCATTGACGGAAGCTCGCATGAGGCGACCTCTGGTGAGCCAGCCGATCACGCGCATCCCATCGCGCACGGCACGCGCCCGTACCGAGGCACGGTGAAGCGCCCGGGCCATCCGGCAGGCCACCCGGTCCAGGCTGCTCCTCGCTCGCAGTCGCGGCGCGGGACGGCTACCCAGCATCCGAACGCCACCTACGACAGTGCGATCGTCTGTTCCTGGGCAAAGAACAGCGGCTTGGATCCCGCTGTCGTCAGCGCCTGTCGCCAACAGCTGGGTCATCGCTGACGAGGAGCAGTTCTACATCCGCGACTGCCGTTCGCACGGCGACCCTTCCCGGTTCCGAAGTCCGGGATGGGCCCGGCCGGCGCTGACGGAGGGGGCAGCAGAGCGGGAAGGAGGACAGGAAGTAGGAATGGCTGTATTGGCTCCTGCGCTGAGCACCGCTCGCCCGGCGGGAAGGGGAACAGATTCCTCTCCCGGGTATACCGGGAAGAGGTGTCAATCCGGGAAAGCCGGTTGCACTCACCCGGTGACCTGCGCAAACGCCGGGGCGCCGAGACGGGCGGCGAAACCTGCCGCGAAACCCCGTACGAAACCTCCTACGAAACCTCCTACGAAACCTGCCGCGAAACCTGCCGCGAAACCAGCTGGGCGCCCTGATCGGCGGCGTTGCACCGCCTTTGACTGGCCCTGTCGTGGCTGCCGTTGCCTCAGCCCGCGGGTGATGGGGCCTCCTGAATTGAAGCGCTCGCCTTCGAGTGGGGCCGGGAGGCTGAGCGTCGAAGCACACTCATTCAGCTAGCAGGAGGCCGGCGTGTCCTCATCCTGCGAAGGACTTGGGCCGCTTGGAGCCCTTGCGTCCGTCAGTAAGTGCTTCGAGCAGTTCGGCCGGCGCCGGCCGCGGGCCGCTGCCGAGGTAGCGGATCCCCTCCCCCTCGGGTGCCGTTCCGGATTCCTTGCCGAGCGGGTGGCGTCGACTGTTGGCCGTTCGCCACCCGTAGCGCTCGTCCCAGACCAGCGCGGGTGCGGGCTGATCCGCGCTGAGCGGGACGGCGGCCGCCAGGTGCTCGCCGGGCAGCTGCTGCACCTCGACCTCGATCGGCTCCGCGGCGCCTGCCTCGGCCAGCGCATCAGCGATGTGCTGCAGGTACGGGTGTGTTTGGCGGGCACGCTGCTCGGCCACCGCGACCGCCAACGCGCGCCGGCGGGCGACTACCGGGTAGCCGAGCTGTTCTGCTGCCTTCTCGGCGGTGAGCCGCGGTTCGGCCTCGAGGAGGTCGGCGATGCGCCGGCCGCGCAGTTGCGCCAGGCCGCTCATGGCGGTGGTCGAGGCGACCTTCAGCTCGTCGACGACCACCGCCGCGGTGACGGCCGGGTCCGCGTCGAGCAGCTCGGCGATGCGGGGCAGGATCTCTTCGCGCGGGACCATGTCGCCGCTGCCCTTGGGCCGGCCGGAGGTGGGCGACTGACCCTTGCCCGGGCGTGCGGTCTTGAAGGCGCGGACCACGCTGCGCGGCCAGTGCTCCGTGCCTTCCTCGCCTGCCTTGCTCACTGGGATCCGGACAACATGCTCGGCCAGCTTCGGATCATGCTTGTACTTGTTCCAGCTGGCCGGCGACACCCCCAGTTCGGCTGCCGCCTCGTGACGGTCCAGCAGGTCCTCGTCGCTGTCCGCGGCCGGGAGCTGCGGGATGGGCTTGCCGGCATAGAAGGCCTTGGTCTGCTCGCTGTCCCACAGCAGCGCCCGCGACTTCGGGGAGCTGATCGGGGCAGGGTGGCCTTCCTGGGCGTGGGGCTTCTTGTTGCGGAAGGTGCCCAGGGGCATGCCGAGCGCTGAGGCCAGGTCGGCCATGGTCTGCGCGTACTTGCGGCGGCCAGCGCGAATCATCTTGAGGCTTCTCCATCACGGGGCGGGCGGGGCGCCGTTGCCGGCGTCCCGCCCGGATCGGGTGTTACGTGGTTGAGGGGCTCGGCACGCAGTTCGGGAGGCAGAGCTCGTTCGGGTCGGCGCCGCATCCCTCGCAGCCGCGGGTGGCGGCGTCGATAAGCGGCTGGAGATAGACGAGGACTCCCCCGGCATGGGTCAGCGGGACCAGGTCGTCGGCGGTAATGACGTACAGGGCGTGCGGAGTGTGGCCCGTGGTGTGCACGCAGATGCCGGCCTGCTCCGGGCCGCTGGCGAGGCTCGGCAGGACAAGGTCCTGGCCGTCGCGCTCCACGATGACGCCGGCGTCGGCCAGCGCGGCGGCGAGCTGGTCGAGTTCGCCCGTGGCGGCCGCGGCGGTGGTCGGCCAGGCCAGTCGCGCTCGGTGAACTGCGGCCAGGGCGGCGGCGTGGCCCACGGCGGGTGCCTCGACTTCCTGGACCCGGTCGTCGAGGGCGTGCTGGGTGCGGTAGAGGGGCATGCGGGTCTCCTTGCGGTTGGGTGTCTTCGGTGGTGGTGCGCTGCCACAACGCTCCACCGAAAAAACAATACCCCCCTTACGTCATTCACGGCAAGGATGCACGTACCCACCACCGTGTCGGGCGGCTAGACTCCATGACGAGACCGCCTCTCGGGTTCTCCCGCGGAGTGTGTGTTTTCGGTTGGCCGGCGCCCTTGCCACCCGCCTCGGCGGAAGTGGGCGCCGGCCTCTTACGTTCCCTGCCAGGCACGCCCTCCCCGGAGCCTGCCCAGCTGGCAGTTCCTCCCCGCAGCGACGCTGCCGTGGTGACCGCCGCCGTTGGCCCGGCGCAACTTGCCGTACGTGTCTGAACCGCCGCCCGGTCGCTGGCCAGGGCGATGATCAACGAACCCGAGATGTAGCGCGCCGGCTTCGTTCCAGAGCAGAGCGTGCCACCGGGCCGCGACGACGAGCTCTTTCCGCGGGCTTCCAGCGGCAGCGGTGGTCGACGTGTACGCGCCCGCCTGGTGGTGCCTTTCCCTGCCAATCGAGTCCAGTGCAACCGCTTGTCCGGTTGCACTCGGCTCGACCAAGCGGGTGATTTGAAAAGTGCAACCGCTTGACCTGCAAAAACGGCGATTTTTGCAAGGAAGAGTGCAAGGGGTGGTGAGGAGAGTTCACGGCACATGAACCGAAAGGGGCCGTGCCGTGATCCACACCGTCAACGCCGTCGACCGACTGAATGCCGAGTGGTCGGCGCTGTCCGCCGATGTCTCGAAGACGGCGACGGTCACCGGCTGGCTGGTCGATGCAGGCGTGTTCGCGCCGGGTGAGGCGCCGTCCAATCTCGCCGCGCTACTCACGGAGCTGAAGTACCGCGATCGCTGCCTGGGGCGCGACCACACCGATTGGTGGATGGGCGCGCTGCTGCAGTACGCAATCGTTCCTGGCGAGGCGGGGCAGTTGGCTGCCCGGGTGGTCATGCAGGCGATGTTGAACGGAGCGATCAACACCGCCCACCGGTTGCAGAAGTCCGACCGCCCGTTTGCCGAGGTCGTTCACATCGTTGTCGCGACGCTGTTCGAAGTGGTCCGGCGCTATCCGCTCAGCCGCAGGCCCATCAAGATCGCCGCGAATCTACTGATGGACACCGTGCACCACGCCATCCGGGAGCTGCGGTGGGACGGACCATGCCTTTCGGAGACCAGCCACGCGCCCCTCGGCGTGAGCCATGCGAGTGCTGACCCCGGCCAGGAACCGGAGGAGTGCGCGGTGCGCAGTCAGATGGCTGCCGCCGCAGCGGCCAGCGGCCTGACGGGACTGGCCTGCGCTCCAGAGGACTTGGTCGGCGCCCGCGGCGAAGTGGTCGAGCTGCTGCTGTGGGCGCTGTCTGAGCGGGTCTTGACTACCAGCGGCGTCACCGCGATCGCGGACCACTACCAGGAGGCGGCGGTGCCGGACGAGCTGGCGGCCCGGCGGGCGGGCGTGCGCCCTGCGGCATGGCGTCGACGCCGCTCGCGCGCAGTGGGCCAGTTGCGGCAGTCGGCGGGGCGCTGGCTGGAGCAGACCGCATGAGAACCCACCTGCCGCGGTACGGCGGCCGGGACTTGCTGACGTCTGGCGGCGGATCAGCCGACGCCAGGACACATCACACAGGAGGGGCGACCACGGTGAATACAGGGTCGGAACAAGATCGGGAACAGGGTGTGCCGACGGAGCAGGAACGGCAGCTGGTGGCAGCCCGCAACCTCGCGACGCGCGCGGCAGTGGCATTGGTCCGTCACCCGTTCGCGCCGGAGACGGTCACTGCGGTGCAGGCCTATCTGGCCGATGCCGGGCAGGCCCTGACGTCTTACGCGCAGTTGCAGATGCTGCCGTCCGAGGTCGTGCGGGCGCGGATCGCGGAGCTGACCCGCGGCGGCCGCGGCGGGGAGGCGTGCTCATGAGCCGGCGGTGGCGGCGCAGCGAGCGCGCGGTGGATCCCGAGTGGGTCGAGGAGGGTGTGGTCGGGGAGGCCGAGTGGGACGCGTCGCCGGTGGTCGGCGGCTGGTCGATGACCAGCGGTGCGGCGGCGAACCGGGCCGCGTTGGCACGGTGGGCGGCTTGGGCGGTCATTGTGGCTGGTCCGCTGCTCGGTGTCGGGGCCCTGTTGACCGTTCCCGCCTCGGCCGGCGGCGCTCTGCCTCCGGCAACGGTGCAGCCCAGTGTCCCGGCCCCGGCGGGGACGGGCCCGGCGGGATTCGCCGAACTGTTCGTCACGCAGTATGTGTCCGCCGGCGAGGGCGACCAGGCAGCCTTGGCGGCCTTTTGGCCCGGCGCCCGGTCGGTGAACTTCGAAGGGGCGCCGGGTCGGCGGCAGGTGACCCAGATCGCAACCGTGCGAACGATCGCTCTGGGTGGCGGCCTGTGGTCGGTGACCGTCGGCGCGCGGGTGATCGAGCCCGATGCGCGCCCGACCACGACCGGCGCCACGGGGACACCGGCTGCGGCGGGTCCCGGCGTGCGGTACTTCCAGGTCGCTCTCGCCTCCAGCGGGGAGTCAGCGGCCGGAGTGCCCTTCGGCTACAGCGCGCTGGCCGCCCCGGCCGAGGTCGCCGCACCCGGGCAAGCCGCAGCCCCGCAGCTGGAGTACGGGGTGATGAAGTCCGCAGCCGCCAGTGACGTGCGGGTGCAGACCGTCGGCCAGTTCCTGACCGCCTATCTGGCCGGCGGTGATCTGACGCGCTTCCTCACCCCGGGGGTGCAGATGACCGGCATCACCCCGGCCCCCTACACCGCGGTGGCCGTCGACCAGATCGCCGCCGCCGGCGTCGGAGCCGATGCTGACACGGCCGGGTCACGCGTGCCGGACGACGGCACGCGGCAGGACGTGCTGGTGACGGTGCGGGCCACCGGCGGCGACGGCACCCGCACGCCGCTGTCCTACGCGCTGAGCCTGACCGCGCGGGCCGGCCGCTGGGAGATCACCGCGCTGAACGCCGCCCCCGTCCCCGCACTGGCCCCGGTCCCCACAACTGTTCCGTCCTCCTCGGCACGCTGACCGCGCGCCGCCCCTTTGAGAAAGCGAGCACACCGATGCACACCCTCCCCCAGACGTTGGCCACCGGTTGGATCGAAACCGGCACCAATCTCGGGACCGAGTTCAAGACATTCCTGCTCTACATCGTCATTCCGATCATCGCGCTGATCGGCGTGATCCTCACGTGGTGGAAGACGCATTCCACCCCGGCCGCCATCGTCGCGCTCATCATGGGCTGCGCCGTGTGGTGGGGCGCCCTGCACATGGACATGCTGCGCGACAAAACCGGTGACGACATCAACCGCTCCAACACCATCAGCACCACCTCGGGCGCGGGAACGGCGAACGGCGGCCCGCTGGGCACGGGCGCACGATGAGCGCCGCCGCTACCACGACCAACGACAGCGAAGAGCTGGTCGGGCGCTGCTACACCGAGGCGCGCCGCTTCCCGCTGGCGGTGGGCCGGTTCGCTTCGGGCGGCCGGATCCCGGGCGGCCCGTACACCATGACGCAGCTGGCGGTCATGGTCGGGAGTTTCGTGTTGCTGGTGGTGACCCGCCCGCTGTGGGGCACCAACCCGCTGCTGGACGCGGCGGTCGTGGTGGCGGTCCCCTTCCCGGTGGGGTGGACGGTCGGGCGGGTTCAGATCGATCACCGCAACCCGCTGGCGGCACTGGTGAGTCTGGCCGGCCGCGCCGGTGCGCCGGCAGCGGGCCGTCTGCACGGTCGGCCCTTCCAGCAGCGCCCGCCCCGCCGGATCGCCCCGGTCGCCACCGTCGACTTCACCACTACGGCCCGGCCGGACGGGTCCGCTGGCGAACTGAGCGTGGAGCCGGAACAGGCCGCCAGCGCTCACGCCATTCCGTCTTCCCCCGCGCCCCCGGCGCCGGTCCCGGCCCCGCCCCGAGTGGTGTCTGGGGTTCAAGCCTTGCTCGCCCAACGGGCCGCACGCGCACGACAAGGAGCACGGCTGTGAAACTCCCGATCCGGCATGTCGCCGGGAACATCTGCTGGACGACGCACGGCACCGCGTGGGGAATCTGGCGGGTCAGCGCGGCGAACTACTCCCACTCTTCAGGAACCGCCAAGAAGTCCCGGCTGCGCACCATCGAAGCGTTCGTGAAGGCGCTCCCGACCGGGGGCGAGCCGATCCTGCTGTCGCTGTGCCCGCAGGTGGATCCGCGCAGCGTGGTGCGCGCCATGACGGCCGACGTCGATTTGGACCGCAGCCAGGAATACCAGGACCTCGCCGACCGGGTGCTGACCCAGCTGGAAAGCATGGAGCTGTCCGCGCGCACCGACTGGCTGGCCGTTCCCCTGCCGGCCGGAGGCCGCCTCCAGACGCTCGCTGACCTGGCGGACGCCACCCGGGCCGGGCTGGCGTTGACGCTCGGTCTGGTGCCCGCCGGGGTGAGCGCGAGCGAGCAGGACCGGCGCATCGCTCAGACCGCTGCGCTGGCCGCGACCTGGCCGTCCGGGGTGGGTCTGCGACCGGCTACCGAGGCGGAGATCTTGTGGATGTACGGGCATGCCGCCCGGCGCGGCACCGTGGAACCGCTGCTGCCCGCGCCCGGCGACGAGCAGCCCGTGCTGGGCCGCGGCCGCGGGGTGGCCGCTCTGGCGGAGGTTCTGTTGGCCGAGGGAGGCCGCCCCAGGGTTGAGGAGCACAACGGCCGACGGATGCCGGGCAACCCCTTCGCCAACCGGCATCTGCAGGTGACGACCGAGTGGGGCACCGCGTACCAGGCGCTGCTCGCGCTCGCCCAGATGCCCAAGCGCTTCGCGTTCCCCGGCAGCGAGTACCTGGCCAGCCTGGACGACTTCGACTTCCCCATCGACTGGACGTGCCGGCTGGCGATCTCGTCCGGGGCGACCGCCCTGCGCCGGACCAAGCAGCGCGCCCGCAACGTCGCCCACCAGGACAAGGAGTACGAGCACGAGCCCACCGGGGTGCCGCCCACGCAGGTGGAGGCGGTGGCTGATCTGGCGGAGAACCGGGAGCGGCTGGCCTCGTCTCACACGGAAGTCGATATCCGGTCCATGGTCACGCTGTGCGTGTGGGGGCCGACCCCCGCCGAGGCGCACGCCCGCGCCGAGGCCGTGCAGCACCACTTCGGAGGCGCCGACTACACGCTGGCTCGTCCCCTCGGCGAGCAGGAGAACCTCTGGTACGCCATGCTGCCCGGCACCCGCGCCCCCAAGGTCCTGGCCTCGTATGCGCAGTACCTGCTGGCGCGGGACTGGGCCATGGCCATGCCGTGGTGCGGGGCACAACTCGGCGACGACAGCGGCCCGCTGTACGGGGTGCAGCTCACGGGCGGCGGTGAGCGGCCCGTCCTGGTCGACTTCAGCCGCGGTCCGGCCGAGAATGCCTCGGCGTGCGCGGCGTTCATCGGGGAGCTGGGCGCCGGCAAGTCGGTCGGGTTGAAGACAGCCATGTTCTCGGTGCTGGCTGCAGGGCGCCGGGTGAACTGGCCGGGTAGCCGGGGCCGGGTCGTGGTCGTGGACCGCACCGAGGACCGCGAGTGGGAGCGGTTCGCGCGGGCCTGTCCCGGCAGCACCCAGGTCATCACCGTGGATGACTCCGCGGAGATCTCCCTCGACCCGCTGCGGATCTTCGCCCCCGAACAGCGGTCCCGGCGGACAAAGAGCTTCCTGACGCTGCTGCTCGGCATCAAGCCGATGGACATCGAGGGCGTCGTCCTGACCGAGGCCATCAAGGCCGTGCTGTCCCGCGACGGAGCGAGCATGCAGGCTCTGACCACAGAACTCGCCGCACGTGGCGCCCACGATGCGACGGCCAGCATGCTGGCCCGCAAGCTCGCGGCCGCCGCCGAGGAGGACCTGGCCCGGGTCATCTTCGACCCATCGCTCCCGCCGATCGCCACCGTCACCGCGGACAGCGTGGTCTTCTCCGTCAGCTCCCTGCAGCTGCCTAAGAAGAGCGAGCTGGACAGCGAGTTCCGCATGGAGCGCATGGAGACCGAAAAGATCATCGGCCGCGCTCTGATGTACCTGGTCGCCGCACTGTGCCGAGAGATCACCTTCGGCTCGAAGGACGAATTCGCGGTCAGCGTCTGGGACGAGTGCTGGTGGCTGACCTCCTCCCCCGAGGGCCAAGAGCTGCTCCTGGAGCAGCTGCGCGACGGCCGCAAGCACCGTGCCGGGGCGCTGCTAGGGACCCACGACTCCTACGACATCGGGCCTGCGGACAGCCATCTCGGCGCGGTCCTGCGCGGTCTGATCCCGCACCGGTTCCTGTTCCGGCAGACCGACGAAACCCTCGCCGTGCGCGGCCTGGAATTTTTGGGCCTGGACTCCACCGACCGGAACCTGGTCGACCTGGTCACGACCGGCCTGTCTCCGATGGACCTGTCCGCCGAAGAGAAAGCGGCGCGGGCCGGCGAGTGTCTGTACCGGGACCTCAACAAAAGGGTCGGGACGATGCGTGTACTCATGCCCTCCGACCCGAAGGCACAGGAGCAGATCCACTCCACCCCCGGCCGGAGCACCTCATGATCCGCCGACTGCAGGCAGCGACCCGCGGTGCGTTCGGCCGGCGACAGATCGCCGTACTGCTCGCCCTGGCCGCACTCACCGCCGTGCTGTGGACTGCTGGCAACGCCCACGCCGACCCGACGCCCGCGCCCCGTCCGACCAGCGCTCCCACCAGCCCAGCACCGACAACAGCCCCGACACCGGCGGCGGGGCCGACGGCCGGCAGCACCCCCGACCCCGGCGCCGCGTCAGGCGCGGGTGGGGGTGGCGGTCTCCCCCGCATCAGCGACCAGGACATCACCAAGCGCCTGCAGCAGGCCCAGGACTTGAGCGAAGCGTTCTCGGCCGCGACGCAGCGGGTGCTGATGGACCAGGCCACCGAGCAGCTGCGCAAGGAGCTCCCGGATGAGGGCGGTGTGCTGGGCGTCTTCAACACCACCGACCAGTACGGGGTCCCGATCCAGGTCTACACGATCAACCCGGACACCGGCGGCCTGACCGACTGGTCGCTGAAGGTCTACGGATTCCTGATCGAGATCTGCTTCGCGGCCACCAAGTGGATGATCGCTTTCGCGTGCTGGCTGATCACCTGGGCGCTGAGCTTCGGCCTGGCGAAGATCCTCCTCAAGCCGGTACTGGCCATCGCGTCCAGCCTGCACTCCCAGGTCATCGTGGAACTCGGCCTGCCGGGCCTGTTCCTCGTGGTCGCGGCCACGGTGTGCGCGTGGCACATCATGGTCGGCGACCGGGTCCGCGGGGTCGGCGAAGCCGCACTCACCCTCGTCATCGCCGCCTTGTGTGCGACCGCGCTGGTCTCTCCGCCCGAGCAGCTCATGGGCGGCGAGAACGGCGGGATACTCGGGGCCGCCCAGGGATTCAGCCTGGAAGTGGCCGGCATCATCATCAACAGCGGCCACGCCACCGGTACCCGCTCCCCGGTCTCCACCAACGACGTCAGCGCCCTGGCCCGGCCGATCAGCGACAGCCTGGTCGATGCCCTGATCGTGAAACCGGCCGAGCTCCTGCAGTACGGCAGGACTTTCGACCGGGACTGCTCCAAGGCCTACGCCGAGGCGAAGATCCAGCAGTTGGCGTGGGACCGGCAGGCCGACAGCAACATCCAGTGGATCAAGGACCACGACTCGCTCTCCCGCCTCACCGGTGCCCCTAGTCCTCTGGACCCGACGGGGATTCAGCAGTGGGGCACGGACCAGGTCGTCGGCATCGTCGGCGGGTGGGTCAAGGACCACTACGGCAAGCCGCCGATGGGGGCTTTCGAGGCCAAGTGCGTGCCCGGCGACGTCGCCTCCGCGAAGAAGGCCTCGGTCGACAAGCTCGCCGGCGCGCTGTTCGTGGCGCTGGCCGCGCTCATCGTCACCTTCTTCATCTGCCGCCTGGCCGGCAGTTTGCTGGCCGCGCAGTGCCGCATCGCGCTGGAAGCGATCCGCGGCGAGGGCGTCCTGGTCGCCGGCACCCTGCCGGGAGGTGGCCGCACCCTGCTGTGGCAGTGGTGCGCCAACCTGCTGAAGGTCTTCCAGACCCTGATCATGTCGGTGCTGCTGCTCGCGGTGTTCCTCGTCTTCATCACCACCCTTCTGGACCCGTCCCTGGATGACGCGTTCCTCGGCAGCCTGGCCCTGCGGTTCCTCGTGCTCGACATCGTGTGCATCGCGGCCTTCATCTATCGCAAGAAGGTCGCGAAGGCGGCACGGCGCGCTGCGGGTAATTTCCGTACCCGCATGGACGGCAACCGGGTCGGCGGTGCCGGCAAGGCGATCTTCCGGGCCGGTTACGGCGACGACTCCAGCCAGCGCAGCGGAGCGCTGGGGCGGGGTGCGCTCACGCTCGGCGCGCTGGCCATCAGCGGCGGCACCGCCACCACCATGCGCGGCACCGGCGCGCGGCTGGCCCGCCGCCTGCACGCGGCCCCACGGCGCGGTCCGCGGCCTGCTCCCCGCCCCCACCACCGCCCCAACGGCCGTGGCCCGAACACCGCGCCGCCGGCGCAGCCGCAGCCTCAAGGGCCGCCGACGCAGGCTGGCCCCTACCGCCCGGCCGCCCCGCAGCTGGTCATGCCACCGCAGCCCACGAACCCGCCGCAGCCCACGTCGCCGCCGCAGCCCCGAACGCCACCGCGGCCGCGGCCGCGCCGCCCTGGACCTCTGCCGCTTCCGCGCCCTGGGCCACGCCGGGTGCCTGCTCCCGTCCCTCCCTCCACCCCGCCGCCCCACTCCACCCGTCAGGCCGAGCTCCGCCGGCGGCTTGAGCGTCGCACCCCGCCCGGCGCGCCCGCGCTCCGGCCCCGCCCGCGCGGCGGCAGCACGTGAGCCGCCGCGCCTGGTCGGTCGGCGGAGGCGTCGCGCTCACCACGGTTCTGGCGCTGTTCGGGGTTCTGGTGCTGTTCATCGCGGTGGCCACCGGGACCGGCAACGCCGCTCTGCAGGCCGCCGCCCGTTCCCGCACCGCCCCGGTGGGAACGGGTGGCGGCACCCTGAAGCCCGGCAGCGTGCCGGCAGCCTATGAGCCGTGGGTCCTGCGCGCTGCCGCCGCGTGCCCCGGGCTTCCCGCCCCGGTTCTCGCCGCCCAGCTTCAGCAGGAAAGCGGGTTCAATCCCACCGCCCGCTCGAATGCCGGCGCGGAGGGCATCGCCCAGTTCATGCCCGGCACCTGGACCACCTGGAAGATCGACGCCAACGGGGACGGCGCCGCCAACGTCTGGGATCCCGCGGACGCCATCACCGCCCAGGGCAAGTTCATGTGCAGCCTGCTCCAGCAGGCGACCGCCTCCGGCTACCCCGGGCAGCCGATCGAGCTGGCCCTGGCCGGCTACAACGCGGGCTGGGGCGCTGTGCAGCGCTACCGGGGCGTTCCTCCGAAGGAGTTCGCATCCGGCCAGACCTACCAGTACGTGCGCACGATCATGGCGGGCGCCGCACAGTACACCGCTCCCACCGGCGCCCAGCAGCTGCCCGCCGAGTACGCGCTGCCGGCGAACGCCCCCGCGAAGATCCGCATTGCCTTGGCCTGGGCTCTGCAGCAGCGGGGTGGTTGGTATCACCTGGGCGGCGACTGCACCCACGGTCTCGGCTCCGACCCGGCCCATCAGTGCGACTGCAGTTCCCTGGTCCAACAGGCCTACCACGCCGCCGGCGTGAACCTGCCGCGCACCACGTTCGACCAGGTCAACGCCGGTGTCGCAGTCAGTCCCGACGCACCGCTCCCCGGTGACCTGGTGTTTTCCGCGGGCTCCGACGGCACCACGAGCAGCCCGGGACACGTCGGTCTCTACGTGGGGGGTGGCCAGCTCCTCGAGGCGCCCAGGACTGGACTGCAGACACGTCTGGTCAGTTACGCCTCCTGGCGGCAGTCCACGAGCAACATCACCCGGGCCGTGGCGGTCCGCCGGGTCGTGGCGTGGTGAGCCCCGGCCGCCGGCGCGCGGCCTCCCCACAACATTTTTCCGCTACTTCGCGCTCCCGTGTCACATCCGGGCCTGCCCGCGTACTTCCCGCAGGTAGACGAGGTGGGTTGGCCCACCCCGCAGATCAGGAGGCTGAACATGATCCGTCACATCAGTTGCCAGCGGCAACGGTGGTCGCAGTGAAGGACCCGCGGACCGTCTTGCACGGCATCGAGCACGTCCCACAGCAGATAGTGGCGTCGTTGGGCGCCCACCGCTGGTGGGTCGCCGGTGGTGTGCTCCTGGCCGGGGCCGTTTGGGCTGCCGCAGCGGGATGGTGGCGTCAGCGGGCGGCGGCCGCTCTCCGGGATCGGGTCGCCTTCGAGCTGGTGCCCGCAGCCACCTTCGAGGCCGGCCCGTCCGAGTTGCGCTGGTCGGCCGGACAGATCGCCTCGGTCCGCGCCGCCTGCGGGCCGATGCCCCGGCGCGCGGTGGCCACCCGGCTGCGGACCACCTACACCGACAGCAAGATGCGCACCCTGCTGGAGGGTCCGGCGCGCGCGGCGAGCTTGCTGCGGATGCCCGGATATACCGACGTCGAAGTAGTTCCCGCCCACCTCGGCAGCGGCCGCCCGAAAGTACCAAGGATCCGCTTCGAAGGGGCACCCCCTCGGCCGGCACCAGCGCCCGCGCCCACGCAACCCACCCGAGGGACTACCTGATGAGTGTGAACCTGAAGAAGAAGCCGACGACTTCGGGCGGCGTGCGGGACGGGCGGCGGCTGTACGTGGCGCGGGCCGAGCTGGTGCTGGCCCGGCCCGATCACCGGCCGCTGGCCCGCCTGGGCTCCGACCCCGACCCGCTGCAACGCCTCGCCGCGGCCATGGCCACCGTACGCAGCCAGGACGGCGAACAGGCCGATGTGATGGTGGACCTGGTGCCGGTACCGGACGGTCAGGTGGACCGCCGTCGCCGGTCGCTGATCGCCCGCGCGGCCCGGCGCGGGCCGTCCGCGTTCGGCGAGCGCCTCGGCCCCGGCGGTGGAGGTGGCGCGTGGGTGGACAGTGTGCGCACCGTCTTGGCCGATGGCATGGGGATCAGCTCCTCCCCCGGCAGCCGGCCTCGTCCGGCGAAGGTGCCCCGGCAGGTCGACCTCGCCGACGGGGTCGGCAAGTTCACGCTGGGCGAGCCGGTCTTCGCCGTGCAGGTCCTGGTTCGGGTCACTGCCACGCATCCGGTGCGGGCCCGCGCGCTGCTGCACCAGCTGCTCGGCGCGATGGCGATGTTCTCCGGCGAGAACCGGTGGCGCCCGGTCGGCCCCCGCCGCACCGCCTGGCGTCCGTACAGCAACGTGTGGTGGCGCCGCCGCTCCTTCGACCGGCGGGCGGCTACCGGTGAGTTCGCCCCCGCCAAGCGGCAGTGGGTCACCACCGCGGAGATCGCCGGCCTGCTGAAACCGCCCACGAAGCACTGCGCGGCCACCAACGTCGCCCGGTGCGGCGGCGTCGTGCCGCCCGCCCCGGCCGGGCTGCCCGAATGGACCGGACAACCCGGCATGGTCCCGCTGGGCTGGGTGACCGGTGCCGGAGGCCGGGAGTATCTGGCTGCCGCGCACGTCGCTGATGTGCTGTTCGGCCTGGGTCTGGGCAAATCCGGGTTCGGCAAGACGGAGCAGGCCCTGGTCCAGATGATCACCCTCGCCTACGGCGGGTACGGGTGCTGGTTCCTGGACCCGCACGGGGAGGCGCTGGCGCGTGCCCGGCCCTATCTGACGCACCCGGCGGTGCGCGACCGCGTCCAGCTGATCGACCTGGCCAAGCCCACCATGGACAGCCCCTTCGGGTGCTGGAACCCCCTGGACATGCGCGGCCGCCCGATCGAGGTCATTCAGGATGTCGTCGGCGCCATCGTCGGCGGCATCGCCTCCGCGCAGGGCTGGGGAGGAAACGCTCCGCAGGCACGAGCCATTTTGAGCAACGCTGTGCTGGTGCTGGCCCACTTGGCGTACCAGCTGGTCGCTGAGGGCTGTCCGGAACTGCAGCCCACCGTCTTTCAGATCAAATCCCTGCTGACAGACGATGAATGGCGGGCGGGCGTTCTCGAGCGCATGCCGGACGACATCAGGCGGTTCTGGCGGACCAGCTTCCCGAAATACGCCGCCACCGCGGTACCAACGGTGACCAACGCCCTGGATGTCCTGGACACCTCCCTCAGCCTCAAAACGCTCCTGGGCGGCTCCTTGTCCACGTACAACGTGCGGCACGCCATGGACAACGGGAGCATCGTGCTCATCGCACCGTCCGGAACCGGCGCGGGCGATTCGCTCATCACCAGCCTGCTGATCTTCGATCTGTTCCTGGCCGGCACGTCCCGCCAGGACACCCCCGTTGAGCAGCGCCGCACGTTCTTTGCCTGGATGGATGAGGTCGCTGCCGTTGACGCCGCCGGCCGCGGCTTCATCGCCAAGATCTTCGAACAGCTGCGCAAGTACGAGGTGCGGCTCATGGCGATGACGCAGATGGCGATGCGCCTGTCGGAGACCACCCGGCAAGCGGCATTCCAGAACCAGTCCGTCCTGTCGTCGACCGCGTCCGACATCGACGAGGCCCGTTACGTCGCGAACCGGATGCCCGGCATCACACCGCAGACCCTCGCCGGCCTGGATAAATACGAATACATCGTCAGCGTCATGCTCCACGGCAAACGCACCACCCCGTTCAAGGTGAGAGGCGTTCCCGTCGACCAGGTGCTGGCCCACTACTACGACCCGAACGCCCTGCCCGACCTGGACGCCGCCATCGACATCTCCCTGGGCCGGCGCCCCGTCGCGAAGATCCTCGCCGACCTGGCCTCCCTCGACGAACGGATCGGCGACTACCTCGCCGCCCACCCGCCCGCCCCAGTGGCAGCACCGACCGGCCAGCACGACGTCATGCGCCATGACCTGTCCCACGACACCGGCGCCGCAGACGCCGGCGACGACCGAGAAGAAGAGAATCTGTAATGGCCTATCCCGCCGGAATGCTCCGCACCCACGGCCTGCCGCTGCTCGCCGAACAGCTGCTGCCGGTGCTGTACCAGCACCGGCTGATGACCACCAGCCAGCTCCAACAGCTGCTGCAGCCGCACACCACGTACCCGGTGTACCTGCGCCGCCAACTGAACCTGCTGCGCAATCTGCAGCTCGCGGGCGCGACCGTGCGCCGCCGCGGAGGGCAGGGCGAACTCGCCTGGTACTGCACCAGCGCGGGAGCGGACCTCGTGGAGGCTGCCGGCGAGGTACGCCCTCGCGCCTACCGGATGACAGAGCAGAGCGCCACCTCCCAGCTGCAGGAACACACCCTGGCCATCAACGCCACCGGCCTGGCGTTCGTCGAGGCCGCGCGCAGGGCCGGGCACGAATGCGGACCACTGGACTGGGAGCCAGAGCTCGCCCACCGACTGCGCGATGGGGACAGCCGCACCGGCGACGAAGCCTTCCTGATCCCCGACGCCGTCCTGTCCTACATTCACCGGCACCACAGCACCCGCACGATCTGCAACTACTTCCTGGAGATCGACCGCGCCACCATGACCCCGGACCGTCTCGTCGACAAGTTGCGCGCGTACGCCCGCTACCAGAGCTACCACCCCGTCCCCATCACCGGACGATCCCGTACCGGCGCCACCTCAGCGGGCAGCGGAGCGGCCTGGCAGGATCGCTACCCCGCCTTCCCACGCGTGCTGTTCGTCCTCACCGGCGCCCCCACCGCCACCTTGAACCGCCGGACTGCCGATCTGCGCGCGCTCGCGGCAGCCGATACACGGTTGCGTCGTGCCGCCGCCCGGCTCCCCGCAGGCATCACCACCCTGCACCAACTGCAGAACGCCGGCCCGTGGGAACCGATCATCACCCCTGTTTTCGGGGACGACGCCACCCCCACCAACGCCCTGCTGTACACACGCGTAGCAGAAGCCGACTGACCGCTAGGGCTGGCCTCTGTGAGGTCGGGCCCGCCGCTCACTCTGAGCTGGGTCGAGCGGCGGGTCGCTGGCTGCGGTCCTGGCGCGGGGCACCGACCCGACTGTGACCTCGGCTATCTGCCGAGCGTTGAAATCATCATGAGCGACGAGAGCGAGCTGACGCGCGCCGTACGGGAGTGGCATCGGCAAGTGCCCGTGATCGGGGCGGGGGCGGCGCTGAACGCGTTCATCACCGCTCTCGCGAAGGAGGCGGCCTCGGCGGGCACGATTATCGCGCTGAAGGCCGAACTCGACCTCATCGAGGAACAACGCAGGCGCCAACAGGAACCTCCTCCCGACCGGATTACCTGACGGCCGTTTCGCCGGCGAGGCCACAGTGTGGTGGCTGCCCGGCTTTCGGCGACGCCCGGAAACCTCACCTCCGCCCATCACTCCGTCGTCTCTATGGGCCGCGCGATAATGCCTGCCGATGTGTCGGTGGCGTGAGATAGGAATGAGGGAGGGAACAGGGCTGGTCAGAGGGGGATGCGGGAATGGGGCCAAAAGACCTGCGGGTGCTCGACCGGGACAGCGAGGATCCGTTCGAGGGTCTGACGGTGTCGTGTGCGGCCGCCGCGTCGTGCTGGGGATCTCGGCCTACACGCTGGACCGGCTGATCGCCGACCGGGTGTTCACGGTGGATCATCCGACGGGTTCGCACTATCGGGTGATCGCGCTGCCGCGAGTCCTAGCCGTCCGTCGCTGGGTGCTCGCCGGCTCCCCCACGGGCTGAGCTCCACTGGATGTGCCGGGACCGTGGCGGGGGCGGCCGGGCGGAGTCACCGGGCACCTGCCACCCCCGCCGGGCCTGCGTGCACCACACACCCTCGCCAGGATCCCGCAGGGTCCCAGACCCGGCATGCCGGTGGGTGCGCCCCGCTCAAGGGGGGAGGTGGGCGAGGCGCATCCGCATCACTGTGTAGACCGTTTTATCCTGCTTGAAACCGGGACGACGGTGGGTGCACCGGATGGCGCCCCGGTGCTCGATGGGGCGCCGACCTTCTCAGCTGATGGCGGGCTCGGACGCTGCCACCATCGTTTTGTCCGCCCAGGGAGGCGAGTTCCGATGAGCGCAGTGCCGCAAAGTGCCGGGGTTGCTCCGGCGCCCGGTCAACGGCTGGTTGCGATCGACGCCGGCAGCACGATGCGTGCCCGGGGCGCCGGGTGGAACTGACCGACGGTGACCGGCAGGCCGTACGGGTCTGCGCGGTGGCGATGCTGCGGAAGACGGCGGCCAAAGATCACCAGGGCGCTCACAAGATCGGCGGAATGGTCTATGCCCGCTACGGCACGGGTGGGGTGGGCCTGCCGATGGCGCTGTAGGCCGAGGAAGTGATCGAGCACGCACCATCGTGGGCACGCAACCTCTTCGGCAAAGTGCAGCCGGACGCGGCCCTGACCCTGGAAGAGCTGGAGGCCATCGCGGAGCGTGTGCTGCCGGATGATCCCGCTGCGGTGGTAGTGCCGATGTCGGTGCACGTCGGCCACGCGGCGGACTTCCTTGCTGCTGTCCAGCGTGAGGACGCCGAACGGATGGCTGAGATCCTGCTCGACATCGGCGCCGGTCCCTCAGGCGGGTTCCCCGTCCTGTACGAAATGTTGCGGGTGCTGGCTGCGAAGTTCTTCCCCGCTGCGCGGTCCTGACGTATCGCCCGTTCCGTCCCCCGATGTCACAAGTCGCCGCGCTGAGCCGCCGAACCGCGGATCTGCGCGCGCTGGCGGCAACCCGGCTGCGGCCAGCGCGCCCTGCTCGCGGCCGGACTGGTTGTCTCGGACGCAACCATTACCGTGATGGAGGCCCAGGCAGGGCTCCTGCGCGAATAGCGCAGATTCAACAATCGGCACCGTCGGGGTGGGAGGGTGAGTACCCGGTGCACCCACCCTGTTGATCATGACCAATGGGCTGAGGGGCCGCTGGCTGAGCAGCAGCGACCAGCCAACTCCGGCCCTGGGCGCGGTGCCTGATATGGTCCGCGTTGTCCGTCTCTGTCGGCCTGGTCAGATGGGTAGCCGCCTTGTGAGCACCGACTTCAGCCGTGTTCCGGTGGGTCCCGCGCGGGATCTGCGCCTGATCGTCACCGGTGGTGGGACGGGCGGTCACACCTATCCCGCGCTCACCGCGGTCCGGGCACTACAGAGCAGGCTCGCTGCTGCCGGCCGGATGTTGGAAGTCTTGTGGGTCGGCAAGGCCGACAGTCTCGAAGAGCGTGTCGCCGCGGCTGAGGGCATCCGGTTCGCGTCGGTCGCGACGGGCAAGATCCGGCGCAGCAGCAACCCGCTGAAGATGGTCTCCCCGGCGAACGTCAAGGACATGGGCCGGGTGCCACTCGGTGTGCTGCAGGCCCGCAGGGTCCTGACCGGCTTCCGGCCGGACGTGGTGCTGGCCACCGGCGGTTACGTTGCCGTCCCCGTCGGCCTGGCCGCCAGGATGACGCACTGCCCGCTGGTGGTGCACGAGCAGACCGTCCGGCTCGGCTTGGCCAACCGGTCGCTGGCCGGTCGGGCGACCTGCGTGGCGGTGTCGTCCGATTCCACGCTGGAGCTGCTGCCCGAGTCGGCCCGGGCCACCGCTGTCGTCACGGGTAACCCGGTGCGGCCCGAGATTCTGACCGGGCGGGCAGACCAAGCCGTTCAGGCTCTGGGCCTGCACGGGTTCGTCCGCCGTCTGCCGACGGTGTACGTCACCGGCGGCGCCCAAGGGTCGCAGCAGATCAACACCCTGGTCCGCGACATCCTGCCCTGGCTGCTCCAGCGAGCGAACGTGGTGCATCAGTGCGGCCCCGACAACGTCACCGAGCTGCGACAGCACACTGCGGCGCTGCCGGCGGACCTGGCGGCCCGATATCTGCTGACCGGCTACGTCGGGGCGGAGCTGCCCGATGTGCTCGCGCTGGCCGATGTGGTGATCTCTCGCAGCGGTGCGGGCACGATCGCGGAACTCACCGCGCTCGGAAAAGCTGCCGTGTTCATCCCGCTGGCCACCTCCGCAGGCAATGAGCAGGCGCACAACGCCCGCCACCTGCAGGAGACCGGCGCCGCTATCGCGCTGCTCGGCGAAGCGACACCGGACACCCTGCAAGCCGCGGTCGAGCCCCTGATCGCGGACTCTCACCGTCGCACGGCCATGGCCGGACGCGCCCGCGCGGCCGGCCGGCCCGACGCGGCTGAGCGCCTGGTCGATGTGGTGCTGGCCGCTGCCACGGGCAGGGGAACTACGCGAGGTGCCGCCAGGCACCGCGCTCGATGACCTCCACACAAACAGCGAACGCCTGCTCGTCCTGCCCGTAGGGGTCTGCGACGTCCTGGTCGTCGAGGTACAGCGCCAGCTTGGCCGCAGTATGGTCGTCGGCCAGGTCGCGCAGGGTGGCCAGGATCGAGTGGTCCATCGCCAGGATCAGGTCGGCCCATGCCATCAGGGCGGGGCTGACCTGGACGGCGCGATGCCGGGTGAGGTCGTATCCGTGTGCGGCGGCCGCGTCAATCATGGCCGGGTGGGCGGGCCCGCCGACCCACTTGTCCACGATGCCGGCCGAACGAGCCTCCACGGCAGAGCCCCCGTGCTGGGCGAGGACCGCCGCGGCCAGGGGCGAACGGCAGTAGTTCCCCAGGCACACCTTCAGGATGCGCCGCGGGACCGGGGCCGCGACGGGAAACTCAGGGCCGCCGGTCATCAGGATGCCTCCGCAGCAGGATCGGTGCGCACCTTGGTCACGGCCCGTCCGAGGGCTGCGACCACGTGCTGGACGTCCATGATGCTCATGTACGGGTGGAACGGCAGGCTCAGCATCTCCCCTGCGACGGTCTCGGTGACGGGCAGGCTGCGGTACCAGGGGGAGAACGCGGGTTGTAGATGATTGGGCGGGTAGTGGACGCCGACCCCGATGCCCTGCTGGTGGAGGATCCGGTGCACGTCATCGCGGTGTGGCACGCGGACCACGCAGTTGAACGGCACCGTGCGGTCGACGTCCAGGTCAACGAGGGCAACACCGTCCAGCTGGCGCAGCCCGGCCGCGTACGCCCGCCACAGATTCTTGCGTTTGGCCTCGATGAGGGGGAACTGGTCGAGTTGGGCGCTGCCGACGGCCGCGTGGATCGAGGACATCGTGCCGCGCAGGCCGAAGGCACCGACGGTGTAGGACGTGGTGCTGATGCGCTCGGACTGCGGCTGGTTGATGCCCAGCAGCCGCAGTTGCCGGGCGATGTCTGCCTCGTGGGCGGTGCGCGGGACGAGGGCGCCGCCTTCGAGGCAGGTCAGGTTCTTGATCGGGCCGAAGGAGAAGCACGTCAGCGCCGTCCGGGTGGCGCCGACCCGGGCGGTTGCCGTGTAGGAGCCGAAGGCGTGGGCGGCGTCCTCAATGACGGTGATGTCGCGCTCACCCAGGACGTCGTGCACGGCGTTGAGATCGACGGCCCGGCCGCCGAAGAGCACGGGCATGACTGCGCGGGTGTCAGAGGTGATCGCTTCGAGCACGGACTGGCTCTCGATGCACAGGGTGTCCGGGTTGATCTCGATGAACCGCGGGTGCGCGCCGCACGCGACGATCGCTTGGATGGTCGCGGCGAAGGTTTGCGACGGCACGATCACCTCGTCGCCCGGGCCGATTCCGGCAGCCAGCAGGGCAATGTGCAGGGCCATGGTTCCCGAGGAGACCGCCACGACGTCCGGGACGCCCAGGAACCGCGCCACGTCCTGCTCGAATAGCTCGGTCAGTACGCCGTGCCCGTACTGACCCTCTCGCATCGCGTCGGCGGCTGCGGCGAACTCCGTCCCGTGTAGGAACGGGCGCGCGTTGCTCCTCGCGGCCGCAGCGGTACTCGAAGGTGCTGTTGTCATCTGCGTTGCCTTCCTGATCACGGGTGGAGGGGTGACGGGCCTGCGCCGGGGGCGCGTTCGCTGGTAGTGAGCGTTTCGACGTACTTCGTCAGCTGGACCCCCGGCTGGTAGCCGAGGCGCGAGTGGTCGACGGGCAGGTCGAACAATCCGTTGAGGGTCTGGCCGACAAGGTCCGCGCCGGCCACCACGCTCAGGGGGAAGGCGCCCGCAACTCTGGCGTTGACCTCCGTCATCACCACGCGCGCCCCGCCGGTGGTGTCGTCGCGGATGAAGCCCTGTGCGCAGCACAATCCGGTGATGCCGACGGCTGCCAGGGTTGCTTCCACCAGGGCGGTGGCCTCCTCGTCGTGGAAGGTGGCGGCGACCATGGCCAGGCCGTTGCGGACCAGGAGGCGGTGGCGCAGGATCACCGAGGCGCGGCCGGCACGGTCCACGAGGCAGTCCGCGGTGAACTCGGCACCGGTGACGTGCTCCTGGACGAGGGGTTCGTCGACCAGCTCGCACAGGATTTGCGCCTGTCGGCGGGTCGAGCAGAAGTGCACACCTTTCGCGCCCTGACCGCGTCGAGGTTTGACGACCAGGGGGCGCCCGTCAGGGATGTCGCGGATCTGGTGGGGCAGGAAGCTACGCGGGGTCGCCAGGCTGTGCTCGCACATCACCGCGGCGAACTGCGCTTTGTCGGCGCACGCATCCACAACGTTCCGCGAAGGCAGCCACGTCCTGACGCCCAGGTCCTCCAAGGCGCCACGCAACCGGATGAGCTGCAGCAATTCCGCTTCGACGGTGGGGATGATCGCGTCGGGGCGCAGCTCGCGGCACAGGTCCAGCAGTGCCGTGGCGTAGGCGGGGTCGTCGGCCGAGGGGGTGAGGCGTGCGGTGAGCGGGAGGTGGAGGCCGGCGGCCAGGGGGCTGGCGTCCACGGCAATGACCTGGCAGCCGAGCGTCATCAGGTGGCGGGCCAGGTCGAACCCGGGCGCTCCCCCGACGCCGGTGACCAGGATGCGCCGCGGGCGTCCCGGTGCGTCCACGTGGACCGCAGGATCCATGCCGCTCACCTCCCCGCCGCCGCGGTCAGGCTGATACGGGTCATGGGGGCGCTGGGGTTACGGAGCAGGGGCGCCCAGCGGTCGGGGTTGTCCCGGTACCACGCCACGGTCTCGGCGAGAGAGTCCGCCAGGGTGCGTTCGGGTCGGTAGCCGAGCCGGTCGGCGGCTTTCGTCCAGTCCATCGCGTAGCGGAGGTCGTTGGCCCGCCGGTCCGGCACGTACACGACGCGGTCCCAGGCGGCGCCGCAGGCGCCCAGGATCAGTGCGGTCAGCTCGTTGTTCGTCAGGTCCGTTCCGCCGCCGAGGTTGTAGACCTCGCCAGGCACACCGTGGCGGAGCACGAGTTCGAGGCCCTGGCAGTTGTCCTCAACGTGCAGCCAGTTCCGCACGTGCTCGCCGCTGCCGTGCAGGGTGAGCTGTTTTCCTTTGAGGAGGTTGGTGACGAACAGCGGGATGATCTTTTCCGGGTGTTGGCCGGGGCCGAAGTTGTTCGACGAGCGGGTCACGCACACCGGGACGCCGTAGGTGTGGAACGCCGACAGGGCCACCAGGTCACTGCCGGCCTTCGACGCGGCGTAGGGCACGGTCGGCCGCAGCGGGTCGCCCTCCACGGCGGCCCCGGACGCGATGGGCCCGTAGACCTCGTCGGTGGAGACGTGAACGAACTTGCTGATCTCGAAGCGGCGGGCGGCATCGAGCAGGGTGTGGGTGCCGAGCACGTTCGTGGTCAGGAAGTGCCCGGCGTGCAGGAAGGAGCGGTCAACGTGCGATTCGGCTGCGAAATGCACGACGGCGGTGTGCTGCCGGACCAGGTGGTCGACCAGCTCAGCATCGAGGATGCTGCCCTCGACGAAGACCAGTTCGGGCCGCAGCAGCGCCTCGCCCAGATTCTCCAGGTGCCCGGCGTAGGTCAGGGCGTCCAGCACCGTCACCGCGGCCACGTCGGGGGCCCGCAGGAGGCGCTTGACGAAGTGCGAGCCGATGAAGCCCGCGCCGCCGGTAACCAGGACTCTGTGTCGGAACTCCTCGTGCGGATGTGCTGGCATCAGACCGTCCTTCACCTGGAGCGATAGGCACCGCCGAGGGCGGGCCCACCATCAGCAGACCGCGGAGAAGCGCACGCGGGGAGGCACAAACGGGGGGCCCACAGAGCGCTGACCAGGTTCACTGTGTGCCCAGGTGTCACTACGCTCGAGAGTTCGACAACCGGGTGAAGGATGGGGCCGGGGCGAGCGAGGGAGCACAGCGATGACCACGCATGGGCGGACCGAGCAACCCAACACTCAGCTGCAACAACTCCTCGCCTCCAGCGCGATGAGCCACAAGGCCCTGGCGCACCAGGTCAACCAGCTCGCCCAACGGCAAGGACTGGCCCGCGGATACACCCATACGAGTGTCGCGAACTGGGTTCACCAGGGCATGACCCCGCACCCGCCGATACCGTCGCTAATCGCGGTCGCGCTGGGCGAGCGCCTCGGCCGGCCCGTCAGTCCGGCGGAGATCGGAATGGGCACCTCGCCCCGACCCGCATCCTCCCTGGGGCTGGAGTTCGCGAGAGACCCCGCCGACGCTCTCCGCGTCGCCGCCGACTTCTGGAGCGCTGTGCACCGTCGCGACATCCTCGGTTCGGCCTTCGCCGTCTCCGCCTACGCCACCCCCGTCACCCGATGGCTCGTCAAACCCGCCGACCCCGCCACCGGTCGGCGCGGCGGCCCCCGCGTCGGACGCCGCGACCTGCAGGAGCTGTGGACGGCCGCCGATCAGGCCCGCAGTTGGGACTCCCGCTACGGCGGCGGGAACTGGCACGCCAGCTCCGTCACCGACTGCCTGCAGCGCCGCGCCGCGCCCCTGCTCAGCGGCACCTTCAGCGACGGCATCGGCCGGGAGCTGTACTCCGTTACTGCTGAGCTCTCCCGCGTGGCCGGCTGGTCAGCGCTGGATGCCGGGCATCACGATCTGGCCCAACGCCACTTCATCCAGGCCCTGCGCCTGGCCAAGGCCGCCGGCAACGTCGAGCTGGGCTGCTACGTCCTGACGACCATTTCCCTGATGATTGGATGTGTTCAAGCGTCAAGAGAGGTTGTACGTGGACGAGTGGCTCGTGGTGTGGGTACCCGATCCGGAGGGATGGGGGCAGCTGCCGGTAGAGGGGGTGCTCGGGGTCCAAGATCTTCCGGCGGCGGTGGCCAAGATCGGGTTGAAGCCAGGAGACCCGGTGTTTGTCTCGCCGGAGTTCGAGGTGGATGTCGACCTGCTGGACTTCGTCCGGTCGATGGAGTTCCGCGGGCTGGAGCGTGAGACAAAGCGGAACTACGGGACGGATATCCGGCTGTTGCTGAACTTTCTGTCGTCTCGGGCGGTGCGGTGGCGGGAGGCGACGGGACAAGACCTGTCGGACTACCGGGACTGGCGGTGCAACTCCCCGCTGAATCCGCAGCGGGTCAGCGGGACGAAGTGGAACCGTGAGGCTGCAGCATTCACGCGCCTGTACAAGTGGGCAAAGGCGGTCCCGATGCCGGTGGATGTGGGACGGCGGGAGGACCGGGCTGCGGACTCGGTGAGCGCCCGAGTCTCGTGGCTCACACCGCGCACGTGGGGACTGTGGTCGAACATCGGACTTCGCGGCCACACCCGTCAGGGGGCTCCGGCAGCGGGATGGGACGCGCGGACTGAGGAACGCAACACTTCCTTCGTACAGCTGCAGCTGAGTTCGGGGATGCGTCGTCAGGAGGGCGGCTCTCTGCTGACGTTCGAGCTGCCCACACAACAGCTGCGGCACGGGAGGTTCTGTCACGGCCAGGTCGCCGCGGCTTTGACGCGGTCTAAGCGGAGCCGGACGTTTTACGCGAGTGTTGATGCGCTGGGTCAGGTCGAGGCGTATGTGCAGTCGGAGCGGGCCTGGGCAATTGGGCGGGCTCAGGAAGTGGGGAGGTACGAGCGCCTGCCGTACATGCGGCTGGTCACCGAACTGACGCGGGGGCGGGAGCCGAAGGCTCGATGGGTGGACCGGGACGGGGTGGAGGGCGAACAGGCGCTTGCGCGGCTGGGCTGGCGGGAGCGGCAGTGGCTGTTCCTGGAGGGCCGCGAGGGCCCGGAGCCGGCATGGCTGTGGCTGACCGAGCAGGGTCTGCCGATGCTGCCGGACCGCTGGAACACGGTGTTCAGGAACGCGAACCTGCGCTGCGAGGAGGTCCTGCTGACCCAGCAAGAGCGGGAGCTTGGGCGGAATTTCCGACTGGCGGAGGTGCGGGGCAAGTCGCCGTGGGCGACGCCGCACTCGGCCCGACACTCGATGGCGCTCTACATGCTGATCGTGTTGAACCAGCTGATGGAGACCAGGTTCGGGCTGACCGCCAAGGATCGAAGGGACTTCGCGCTGCTGTTTGGCGACCCGTGGTTTCTGGTCATGACGCTGTTGGGGCACGCAGATGTGGAGACCACCAAGCGCCACTACCTCGCGCCGGTGTCGCACCTGCGGCTGGAGTCAATCCTGGCGGCCGCGGACACTGACCCTGGGAAGCGGGAGATTGAGGACCTGGACGGGGTGTTCGCCCGACTGGCGCGGGAGAGCGCCGGGATCCAGGACGTGGAGTTCCTGGTTGACGAGGTGGTCGACTCAGTGCCGGCAGTGAGCCTGTGAGCGGGCGTGGGCGCCGTGCGGTGCCACCACCCCGCGATCACCGAGGCCCCAGGGCTTTGGCCCCGGACGGGCTGGTCGTGACAGTGATCAACAAGGCCGGGTTCTTGAGGGAGTTCGACTTCGCCGAGCTGCCGGCCCCTGAGCCGATGCAGCGTTCGCTGGCCAAGGCGTTCGCTGGCCAGTCACGTCACTGGACTTCGCACGCCAGTGCCGAGACCTACTGGAATGATCTGCTGGCCTTCATGCGCTTCCTGGCCAGTCAGGAACAGGCCCCGGATGACCTGGATGGCTTGACCGGGGCCATGATGAAGCGCTGGCGCCAACGCAATATTGGTAGCGGTCGGCATGCTCTGGGCAGTACGCGGGTGCTGCTGCGGCGGGATACTCGGCTGGCCAGCGGCCCAGTGGCGGAAGAGCTCGCGCGACGCGTGCCCAGGACTAAGCCGAGCAAGCAGTCCTACGGCGAGGCGGAGCGGGAGCGAGTGTTGCTGACGGCTCGGCGGCAGTTCCGCACCGCGTGGATGCGCATCCGGGAGAACACTGAACTGCTTGAGCGCTGGCGGGCGGGCGACCTGCCCGAGGGCAGCCGGGAGTGGAGGATCGGCGAGATCCTGGAATTCCTCGCCCACAACGGTGACGTGCCTCGGACCAGGAGGCCAGATGGGCGGACTTCGGTCAAGAGCGCCCGCTTGCTCGGAGGCGAAGGCGTGGCACGGACGTGGGGACGGCTGTTTCTGACGCAGAACGAGGCGACCGCCCTGGGGGTCCTTCTGACAGACCGGTTCGCCTGGAACCTCTCCCTTTACCATCGCCTGCCGGCTCCTACAACGGCACCGTCGGCTGGCGAGACGAAGGCGGTGACCTATCACGTGCAGTTGGAGAAGCGCCGAGCCGGCGGCGGGCGGTGGTTCTCGACCGAGAACATCACCGACTCGGGTGCCGACTCTCCGGGCAGACTGATCTCCCAGGCGCTGGAGGCCACCGTTCACGGCCGGGCTCTCGCCGCCCGCCTGATACCTGGCACCGACCTGCTGATCACCTCCCGAACCAGCGTGCAAGGCCGCCAGAGCGGCGACTTGGACCGGCCTCGGCCGATTGGCCCCCTCCGGTTCGGCATATCCTCCGCCGATGCGAGGGCCTGGGCGAGGAGCCACAAGCTCGGCGGTTCGCCGTTCCAGCGGACCCGGCGAAGCACGGTGGTGGAGGAGGGGCGGCCGCTGCAGCACACCCAGCAAACCCACCAGAGCACCTACGTCTTGCCGGACAAGCGCGTCCAGTCGGCTTCTCGGGAAGTCTTCGAGGAGGGCGCCCTGGAGGCTCTGGGAATGGCGCGGGCCATCGCCTTCGGCGGCCAGCTGGCCGATGCCCCGAGCCCGAGCCATCAGGAGACCGCAACTGCGGACTGCGCGGACGAGAGCTCCAGTCCCTGGCCGACGTCCAGCGGCGGCTGCGGGGCGGACTTCCTGCTCTGCCTGGCCTGCCGCAACGCGCACGTGCACCCCGGCCATCACGCCCGCCTCGCATACCTGCATCAGCAGCTGGACAGCATGCGCTCCGTCATGCCTGACAACCTCTGGAACAGCCGTTGGCGCAATCATCTGCTACGGCTGGAGGACCTGCGCGAGAAGGTCAGTCCCGCCGCTTGGGACGCCGCGCTGACCCGGGTCAGCGACACCGACCGTGCCCTCGTCCGCCTCCTTTTGAAAGAAGACCTCGCGCCGTGACCGCTGTCCCCGCCGTCGAGACCGACCCTTACATCCTGGCTACACCCACCCCGAACAGCCCCGTCGTGTTGCTGCAGTGGATCTTGCCCGACAACCGCCACCCAAATGGCCGCTACAGGGATCCGGTCTGGCCCTTGGCCCCACTCATCGACAACCCCAGCACCAGCCTTCGGTCCATCAGCTGGAAGCTGTGTCCGGCGGAGATGCGCGACCAGCTGAGGCGGGTCACCTGGTGTCTGATCAATGGTCAGCTCCGTCCGACCTACCTGCAGACACGTGGGCCCCTTGCCCGAAGCCGGACCTCACCCGGCGAAATGCGGCATACCTGTTACGAGTGGTTCTCTCTGGCCCGCTGGCTGGCCAAGCAGGGCATCACCAGCGTTATCGACTGCACTCCGGAGCTCTTCGCCGCTTATGCCGCCCACCGAGCGGACGGCATCAGCCGAGACCAAGCACAGAAGGTCCTGGGCCGGCTGACAGATCTGTGGGCGTTCGACCAGATCGCTGCCCAGCCACTGGGGATTCTCCAGCCTCCCTGGGTTGCCGAGGGGATCGACGACTACCTACCCGAAGAGAAAGGGGCAGGCGGGGAGAACTCGACAGAACCACTGGATCCGCAGGTCATCGGTCCCCTGTTGGTCTGGGCGATCCGGATGGTCGAGGACTTCGCCGACGACATTCTGGCGGCCTGGGCCGAGCGGCGCCGCATGGCCGACCTTGCCAGCACGACCCTTTCGACTCCTAAGGGACGGGCCGCTCTGGAGGCATACCTGCTGCCGCTCGCTCGCTCCGGCGCCCCCCTACCGACCACTCAGCACAAGGGCACCGTGACTATCGCGCGGAATTTCATCGCCGCCATGACCGGAGCCAGCGTTCGTCAGGTCGACATGTTCAAGGCCCAGCACGGTCTCGCCCGACTGGCGGCAGAGCGGCCCGGGCCGTGTCCTCTGCCTCTGGCAGTTACTGGACACATCAACGGCCGGCCGTGGCGGAAACACATGGACTTCGACGAAGTCAACGAGCTGAGGCGGCATCTGGGCACCGCCGCGGCGGTTATTTGTCTCTATTTAACTGGTATGCGGCCACAGGAGGTTCAGGGCCTGCGCTCCGGCTGCTGCCCTGACCCTGGACCCCGGCCGGACGGCACCGCCGGTCGGCACCTGATCTACAGCTACCACTTCAAGAACGTTACCGACGATGACGGTAACCACCTCTCGGCCGGTGAGGAGCGTGCGGTCCCGTGGACCGCGATCATTCCTGTCGTCCGCGCCATCCGTGTCCTGGAGCGCATGGTCCCTGAGGGTGAACTCCTGCTCAGTGCTGCCCACCTCGATGCTGGTGGGCGGCGGGGCGGCCATGGCGCCTTGAAGGCGATCGGCTTGAACTACCGGGTCGAGGACTTTGTGGCCTGGGCGAACCGGGAGGCTCACGCGCAGGGACTTTCCGAGCAGTCCATCCCGGAGGACCCGCACGGCAGAATCTGGTTGAGCCGGTTCCGCAGGACGTTGGCCTGGCATGTCGCCCGCCGTCCGGGCGGCCTGATCGCGCTGGCGATTCAGTACGGGCATATGCGCACCATCCTGGACGCCCGCACGTCCATTGGCTACGGCACTCGCAGCCGGCGCGGCATCCACGCGGAGCTCGACATTGAGACGGTGAGGGCGGCGGCCGACACTGCGGCCAAGCTGAACGACCGCATGGCGGCCGGCGAGAAGATCTCCGGTCCAGCCGCCCGCCGGGCGCTGACTGCCGCCGCGATCACGCCCAGGTTCGAGGGCAGGATCGTCACCTCCAAGTTCGCCAAGAAGGCCGCCACCTTCCTGGCGCGCGATGGCCTGGTGCTGTTCGACAACCCCGACGCCCACCTGATCTGCGTCTTCAAGCGCGACAACGCGCTCTGCGAGCCGGAGTCGAACGCCGTCGCGCCGAACCAGTTCGCTTGCGAGCTGGGCTGCGGCAACGCGGTCCGCACCGACGCCCACGCTGTCGACCTGCGGATACGAGCCCGTGAGCTCGACTCCCTGGCCGCCGCGGCCCCCGAGCCCGTCGGGCGGAGGCTGAAGCACAACGCCGATCGCCTACGCGCGGTCGCCGACATCCACGACGCCACCGCCCAATCAGCTGAGGCCGTGACATGAACGAACAGCACCACGACGAACGCACCCGCATCCGTGAGGCCATCGACCGGCTCCTGTCCGGCCAGGCCACCGTCTCCAACGGAAGCCTGACGGTCGTCGCCTTGGCCGCTGAGGCGGGCGTCCACCGTATGGCCCTACTCAAGCGGCATGCGGACCTGAAGAACGAGTTCTACGAACGCGTCCGCACCGAAACGACACAGGTCCCGGAGGGCGAGACGCGGCTCCGGAAGAGCGTCAGCAAGCTGAAGGAGCGGGTCTCCGACTTGACGACGGAGAACTCCGGCTTGAAGGACCGGGTCGCCCACCTCTCGCTCGCCAGCGCGGTCCTGGCCGACCGGTTGCGCACGGCCGAGGACCAGGCCCGACTGCCCGACAACGTTGTACGCCTCCCGAAGCCCTGATCACCTGGTGTGAGAACCGATCTGGCCTGTTCCCGACAGCACCAATGCTGTCGGGAACAGGCCAGATGGGGGCTTCACGACCACAGGCCGGTTCGCGGGTCCGGGGGCCGAAGGTCAACAGCTTCCTGGAACAGGTTCAAGAGAGTCTCGGCGGTCAGCACCTCGACGGTCTTGTTCCAGACATGCAGTGCCGGGTGGAGCATGAAGTACCGCTCCTGAGAGTTGAAGAACTCGCCGTGCTGGAACCCATGGGTGCGTCCGTACGGCCCGAAGCGGTACTTCTCTCGCGGCACCATACCGCTGCGGAACTTGTAGATCTGCCATACGAGGCGGTCACCAACCTGCTCGTAGACAACGTTGGCCGAGGTCAGCTCGGTGCTGTAGCTCGGGTTGGTGATCACGACGCAGCCAGCCAGGACCATCGTGTCGTTCGGGACTGGCTGGTCCGTGGTCATTCCTTCCCACAGGTCGACCCGGAGCCTGACTGCGTTGGCAGTCAGCCTGAGGTCCGGCACCGCCCTGTGAGAGCCCCTGGTGGTTTCCCGTACTTCGAGGGCCGCGCTCGGCTCGACTGCCTGCAGGTCGGTGAGCGCGTCCTCCATGATCTCGCGCAGATCGGCCTTGGCCTGGGCGCCCTGCTGGCGATGCACGTCCTCGGCCACCTGCGCGAGCAAGCGTTCGGATTCAGCGCGAGCCTGGTCGGCGGCATGGGCTCCGAGACCGCGCGCGATAGCCTCCTGGACCGGAGTACGGGGTACCAGCACCCGGCTTAGCCGCTCGACCACAGCTCGGGCATCCTGCGGGCGATCCTCCGGCCGCTTCGCCAGGAGTCGGCGGATGAGGTTCTTGAGCACGGTGTCGCTGCAGGGCGCATCCGGTGGGGTCTGGTTCAGGTGGCCGTCGCGGATCGCGTCCCTGTCCCCGGTGAACGGCGTTACACCAGCCAGCAGTTCGAACGCTAGGCACCCCAGCGCGTACAAGTCGGTCTTGACCGTGGGGGACTTCAGTTCCCACAGTTCCGGTGCCATGTAGGGCAACGTACCCGCCCCACGGAACGTCGGGTCGCCGGTTCCAATCTCCTCATCCCGGGCGATCCCGAAGTCCCCGAGCTTCCACCTGTCCTCGTGGCGCAACACGTTCGCCGGCTTGAGGTCCCGGTGCGTGATCGGGATCGAGTGCAGGTCCTGGAGACCCGTCGCGATGTCCACCAAGGCCGTTACCGCCTCGGCCTCGGCCATCGGGCCCGACGCCAGCACGCCCTGGGCCCGTTGCATGACCAAGAGCATGGAGTCGCCAGCGTCGGCGGCGTCGATCACCGGCAGCAGCATTCCGCTGCCGCTTTCAGCTACTCGCTTGCCGATGTGGACCTCTCGCTGCAGGAGCCGATCGTCGAGCCTTCCCCAAGGGTGTTCTTTCGGAACGACCTTGACCGCCATGGGTGATCCGTCCGGGCCCTCGGCCTCGTAGACACCACCAAAGCCACCCGGCTTCCCGAGCGGCTTGCTCTCCCAGTAGCGCCAAGCCTTGCCAGACTGACCAATGAAGGTCACCTCGTCGGCCACTCGCTAACACCCCCACGCTCAATAGGTCCTGTTCACACAGCCAGTCGAAAATCGTAGCGACCTCTGAGCTCGTGAGCGCACCTTCGACACGCTCAGAACCTGAACACATTCACTTGACAGGGAAGACCATGGCGCTGCAGGCCCTGCTGCGCGGGTGGCCCAGCGAAGCCATCGACATGACCCAAGGCGCCTTCGAGCGCGCGAAGGACGTTGCCGCCCCCCGCGTTCTCGCCTTCACCAAGCTCATCGAGGCCCGCGCGCACGGGCGGGCCGGTGACACCCGCGCAGCGTTCAGGGCCCTGGCTGAATCCGAGCATCTGATCGGCCGCGCCTGTCCTGACAGCGAGCCCGACTGGATCAACTACGTCACCCACACCCGCATGTCCTCCGACGCCGTCGAGATCAGCCGCGACCTGCACAACCCCAAGGCCGCACTCGCCTGGAACAACCAAGCCGCCGCCACACCCGCCGGCCTCTACACCCGCTCTGTGGGGCTGCGCCTGACCGTCGTGGGCACCGTCCACCTCCAGGCACGGGACCTCGACCAGGGCCTGGAACTCGGCCACCAAGCCGTGACGATCCTCTCCCGAGTCCAATCCACCCGCGCACTCGACTACGTACGCGACTTCACCACCGCCCTCCAACCCTGGAGGACAGAGCAGCGAGTCCAGGACTTCCTCCACCACGCCCGAACGGAGCTCGCTCTCGCCAGCTGACCATTAAGACGGAGAGCGGTGACACGTCCACCGATTCCGGAGCCCGTGCTCGGGAGGAGACGCCATGAACCGCCGCACTGCCCTCAAACTCGTCACCTTCACCGCCGCCGCGTCCCTCACCATGGGGCCGCCTTCAGTGGACCGACGCCTTCGCGTTCGCTCAGGAGCTGGAGCGCACCGATCTCGGGTCGGGAACCCTGGATCAGCTACAGGAGCAGATCGAGGCGTTCGCCGCCGACTATGCCGCCTCCCCCGCTGCGGCAACCTGGCCCCGGGTCATGGCGGTCCGCAAGTACGCGGCCCGTCTGCTGGATGGGCGGCACACGCTGGGCCAAGCGCAAGAGCTCGCGCATGCGGCGGGAATGCTGTCCGTGGTGCTGGCCTGGCTCGCCCATGATCTCGGTGAGCCTCAAACCGCGCTGGCGTACTGCGCTGACGCCCGCGCTCACGGGACAGCCGCCGGTATGGGAGACGTCTGCGCGTGGGCTGACGACGCTGCTGCTACCACCTGCCTGTATGCCGATCAGCCGCAGCGCGCGGCCGACTACGCCTTCCGGGGCCTGACCGCCGCCACCTCCACAGCGGCCCGCGTCCGACTCGCCGCACAGACCGCCCGCGCCCAAGCCCGTAGTGGGAACGCCGACGCATTTGTATCTGCACGGCGCCTCGCGCATGAAGCCGCTGCGGGTCTGCCGCCGCACGCCAGTGGTCTGTTCTCCGCCGACCAGGTGCGGCTTCTGAGCTTTGACGCCACCAGCTACCTCGCCCTCGGACAACCCCGCCCGGCACGCGCGGCCGCGGAAGATGCCGTCACTGAGTACGACAGCGCGGCGTACCGCTCCCCCACCCGCGCCGCCATCGCCCATCTCGACCTCGCCGACGCCCACGCAGCCCTCGGCGGCCTCGATGTTGCCCTCACGCACGGCAGCATCGCCCTACGCGTCCAGCGCCATGCCGACGCCATCAACACCCGGGCCCACCATCTCGCCAACACACTGATCCTCAAAGATTCCCGCAGCCCGGCGGTCCAATCCTTCGTCCAGAAGCTGGCGCACTGAGCGCTTTCCATCCCCACTCCGATTGACGACCACGATTCCTAGCTCTTCGCATCGCGCATTCGGTCAGTCGCAACTAGGTAGAGCACCCGCCGAGCTCGGGACTCTCACTTCCGGCGAAACTGACGCCGCAGATCCGCGAACTCGCTCGCCCCCTGGCATCCGACATCGCCGGGGTCGACCAGGTTTGAGTGGCGGGGCTGAGCATATGGCTGTGGCGCTCTGATCGCGCCTCGCGGCCTAGATCATCTCGAAGAGCCCCCGACGTGCCGGTCAGCGAGACAACCGACGCGCGTCGGGGGCTCCCGAGTGCACCTGAGTCCGAAATCCTTTGCGCCCCTCTCTGGGAGGGGCGCAAAGGACACTCGGGGTCCGAGGCTACTTGTGGGTGATCCACCAGATGGCGAGCTGAATGGGGGCGGATGCGACGGCGGCGGCGCCGCCGCGGACCGCGCCCTCGACTGCGATCCGGGCGAGGCGGCGAAGGAGTGGACGGTTGACCATGATGGCCCCTTTTAGGGTGGCGGCCTTGGCGGAGTGCCTGGCCGTTCGCCGTCGAGGGGAATTGTCCGGATGGTTTTCCGGTTCTGGCCCGGACTGCTTGTCAGGGCAGGCAGGCTGGTGGCCTCGGGGCATGGGCGTGGTCGGGATTTCCGGAGCTATTGCGGTCCGGATTCCGGTAGCTAGGGGGCAGGGACGTGAATGAGCCGCTAGATGCGACTGAGGTGTGGACGGGGGCGTTGCGGGCGTTGTGGAACGCGGCTGGCCACCCAACTGGCGCAGCGATCACGCACAATGCCTCAGTGCAGGTGCCGCCGGTGAAAGTGACATCGTCGTCGTGGGGCGACTGGCGCAACGGCAAGAATGTCCCGTCCGATGCAAGGACCGCGCAGTGGCTGGTTGTCTTCTTGCGGGGTCGCGCCCGGCAGAAATCGCCATCGTTCGTGCCACCAGCGGACGCTTGGTGGGAGGAAGCGTGGCGGCGAGCCAGGGAGGAGCGCCAAACCGGCTTGGGAAAGGGGGGCCGGCCACCGCGCGAGCACCCGTCAGCTCTACCTGAGGCGGCCGAGCAGATCCGAGTTGGAGTGGTGCCGCGGCCGGCGGATTGTCTCCAGGACCGGAGTGGGCCCGCCCGGTTGGAACGGACGGCGGGTGATGGCGACACAGTGACCCTCACCCAGGCGGCGACCCGGATTCTGTCGGGGATGGGTGGGGTCGGCAAGACCCAGATGGCGGCCGCCTATGCTCGCCAGGCTTGGGAGCTGGGTGTCGGTCTGCTGGTGTGGGTGAACGCCGCGACACGTGACGGCGTGGTGTCCGCCTACGCCGATGCCGCGCTGCGGTTGGAATTGCCGCTGGCCGACCCCGCCGATCCCGAAGGCGCCGCGCGGGAGTTTCTAGCATGGGCGGAGACCACAACGGAGCGGTGGTGGCTGGTAGTGCTCGACGACGTACGGGGCGCCGGTGACCTCAGAAGTCTGTGGCCGGCAGCGGGGGTCTCGGCGGCGGGGGGGCAGGTGGTGGTCACAACCCGGCTGCGTGACGCGGCCCTCGCAGGCGTGGATCGGACCATGGTCGAAGTCAGCACCTTCACCCCCACCGAGGCCCGTACTTACCTGCACGCCAAGCTCGCCAGCGCTGTCTTCGACACCGACCAGGCCGATGCTCTCGCAGAGGAGCTGGGATATCTGCCGCTGGCATTGGCGCAGGCCGCAACCTACATCCGCAACAGCGACATCGAGTGCGCCGCCTACCGACATCTGCTGGCGAAGCGTCTGCTGGCTCGTACAGTCCCGGACGAACAGAATCTGCCTGATGACCATGAACGGATTGTCACGGCAATCTGGGAGTTGTCTATCGATCTCGCCGATCGTGCAGAACCGGCTGGCCTGGCCCGGCCGGTTCTGTCTTTAGCCAGCGTCCTTGACCCCGGCGGCATCCCTCAGATCGTCTTGTCCAGCCCTCCCGCCTTGGACTACCTGGCCAGCTACCTGCTCGATCCGGCACCGATAGCTGGGCTGAACGCTCAGGTCGTGGATGAGTCGTTGCGGGTGCTTCACCGGCACAACCTGATCAACCACGACCGGGCTGCCATCCATCGCGAGGTCCGCGTCCACCAACTCGTCCAGCGCGCCACTCGAGAGAACCTCTCCGCCCAACCCCACCAAGGACCGGAGCTGTTCGCGGCGCTGGCCGAAACCGCCGCCGACGCGCTGCTCGCGGTGTGGCCGCAGACCGAACGCGATGAACTCGTTCAAATGCTGCAGGCCAACACCACGGCCGTTCACCAAGCCGCAGGCGCTGCCCTATGGAACCTCGATACCGGGGGCCACCCGGTCCTGTTCCTGGCCGCCACCAGCCTCGGTAAGGCCGGACAGGTGACCGCCGCCATCGCCGCATCCGCTGAACTGCACACCGCTGCTCTCGAACATCTTGGCCCTGATCATCCCGACACTCTGACCGCCCGAGGCAACCAGGCCAACTGGCTTCGTGAGGTTGGGGACGTGATGGGTGCGGCCACCGCGTTCGAGGAGTTGCTGGCCGATCAGCTACGAGCACTCGGCCCCGACCACCCAGGCACCCTCATCACCTGGGGCAACCTGGCGCACGCGCGTGGCCAACTAGGGGATACAGCATGGGCACTCTCCACGTTCGCGGAATTGCTGCGGGCTCAGCTGACGCTCCATGGTTCCGAACACCGCAACACCCTGACCACCCGTGCCCACCTGGCATCCTTGCGGGGTAGAACGGGTGATGCTGCAGGGGCGACCGCCGCCATCGAGGAGTTGCTGACCGATCAGCTACGAGCACTCGGCCCCGACCACCCGGATACCCTGTCCACCCGCAACTCACTGGCGACTTGGCGAGGCCGGACAGGGAACCCGACAGGTGCGGTCGCCACGCTCGAGGAATTGTTAGGAGATCAGCTGCGAGCTCTCGGTCCCGATCACCCCAACACGCTCATCAACCGCAGCAATCTCGCGAGCATGCGAGGTCTGGCGGGGGACCCGGATGCCGTCTCCAGACACGAGGAGGTGCTGGTTGACTTCCTCCGGGTGCTGGGCCCGGATCACCCGCAGACCCTCACTGCCCACAACAACTTGGCAAGCGTGCGGGGCCGGACCGGAGATCTGGAGGGTGCGGTCGCAGCGTTCGAGGACGCTCTGGCCCGGTCGGTCCGGGTGCTCGGCCCTGGCCATCCCCACACCATGGGTACTCGCCAGATCTTGGCGTACTGGCGGAGGGCGGCAGGTCTGGAATAGGCGCGGCTGCCAGCATCCCGGAAGCGCTTCTGACCGCTCGCCCAACCGCGGAACCGAGTTGAGCGCGGTGCGACTCACAACGATCGGCAGGACGGTGGCAGACTGCGATCGGGTCGGCGCGGCGCCCAGCACAAGGAGCCGTGCCGGGCTGGTCGCCAAGCCCTTCGCCAATTCATCGACCCTTGCGGTCACATCCCACCCGTTCGGAGGACTTCCCGTAGTTGTACACCCGGAATCCGTCCGGCTGTCCGACCTCGGGAGCCTCCTATGCGCCGTTTCCGCCGCACCGCCACCACGCCTCCTCGCCTCGGATGCGAGACGCCGGCCTCTGGCCCGGCCCTGTCCACCCCGCTGCTCGCTGAGCTGGAAGCACTGTGCGATCACGCCCGCAACCTTCCGTGGCTTGGCAGCCGGGAACAGCGGCCTGAGGAGTACCAGCGCCTCGCGGGCATTGTTGTGGCGCGTCTGGTGGAGGGCTGGGCCGAGCAGAGCGATGGGCACGGCACCCTCCAGGATCTGCTGACACCGCCGGCAGTTGACCTACCGGGCCGCGGTGCACCGGCTTGGGCGCCGCACGGAGAACGCCCCATACCGCGCAGAGAGGTTGCAGGAGCACAATCGACGGC
Source organism: Streptomyces sp. H39-C1 (assembly GCF_027158125.1). Lineage (NCBI taxonomy): Bacteria > Bacillati > Actinomycetota > Actinomycetes > Kitasatosporales > Streptomycetaceae > Streptomyces > Streptomyces sp. H39-C1. The sequence continues at coordinate 62,076 of NZ_JAPVLS010000023.1, read as the reverse complement.
TCGATCGAATGCGAAAGGGTGAGCATGGAGTTCTCGGAGTGGCGCAGGTGGCTGACGGGTGCCCCTGGCCGTCGACTGCGCGTGGGCCCGGCAGGATCAGCACAGGCAATCGGAGAACCTGTTTGTCAGGTAAACCGCCGCTTCGCGCCTCAACTGTCCCAGGAACCCCATTTGACCTGGCACGACTACGTCATAGGGTGCCATGTACAACACTTCGCGATCACGCGATCACACAGCATGATCGGGGCGGTTGCCCCTCATTCTGGCACGCGTGTCTCAGCGCGGATCATGCACAAGCCAACGATGGGGGAGGCTCACGTGAGGTCGGCTCAGCAATACCCGCGCGGCCGCGTACGGGGACTGCGCGGGATCACGGCTTGCGTCGGCTTGGCAGTCGCATGCGTGCTTGTTGTCGGGTGTGGTTCCAACGACGACAGTTCAGGGGTCAAGCCTTCCAGCGCTCCCCCGTCGCCCACTCACTCGGTTGATCCTGATGCGGCCGAGAAGCAGAAGGTGCTGGCGGTCTATCAGGGCTTGTCGCAGGCGGAGGGGCACTCGTATGCGCAGGCGAAGGTTGATCCTTCGTTGGGGAAGTACGCCGCCCACACAGCTTTGACCGACATCGAAGCGACGGTCTTCTACTACCAGCAGAAGGGCACCGTCATGAAGGGGGCTGTGACGCGAGCTCCGAACGTCACCGGAATCAGCCTGCAGTCGGTCCCGCTGAAAGCCACCATCGTCGACTGCGTCGACTCCAATCACTACTACGAGACCAACGCCAAGACCGGCGTACCGGTCAAGTCCACGTACACGGGGAGCCGCCGGCACATCGTGATGTCCACGGCCGAACGTAGCAAGACGGGTACCTGGAAGATCTATACCTCGGTCATCGACCGGGACCGGACATGCTGAGGCCGCGGGCCGGAGTTGCGGCCGCCATCCTGGCGTTGGCACTCGTGGGCGTTTCGCAACAGGTGGCGCTGGCCGGTCCGCCCACACCGGGACCAGGCGGCGGTGTGCAATGCCCGCCAAAGGTCCTCGACTGCGACGTCAACGCCCAGGACCCCGGAAGTCCAGGCACCACCACACCGGGAAACCCTCCGAAACCCGGGGGCGGCCACCCGAACGCGCCTGTCTGCGCAATCGATGGCAAGGTCGTGCCCTGCCAGACCGAGATGGGAACCTTCAACCCCAACGGTCAGTGCTACTGGCGGCCCCTCGTCCCACAGCCCGCCGCCGATGACCCGGTCGTACCGCTCACCGTCGGGCTGCCCGCCGGATGGAAGCCCGGTGACAAGGGCCAGTTCTACAACGTCATCTGCCCTGGCCGGCCGCTGCAGGGCGGCACCTTCTTCTCTGCCACCGATCCCGCGGCCGTGGTCGTTGATCCAGCCCAGCTGGCCCGAGAAGCGGTGGACAAGATGACGCTCCTCGGTCCCGCGATCGGCATTACTCCCAAGCCTGGAGGCAAGGGCGTCGTTGGCATGCCGGTCTACCTCTGGACGACCAAGTCTGCCGAGACCTACGGGCCGAATACCGCGAGCGCTTCCGCCGGAGCCGTGACGGTGGTCGCCACAGCAAAGGTCTCAAAGATCGTCTGGACCATGGGCGACGGCAACTCGCTCACCTGCACCACGGCAGGCACGCCGTACAAGGCGGAGTACGGCAAGGCTCCTTCCCCCGACTGCGGATACCGCTACATCCAGGCGTCCTCCTCCCAACCGGCCGGCACCTTCCACGTCACCGCGACATCAACGTGGACGATCGACTGGCAGGGCGGCGGACAGACCGGTCAGCTCACCGAGGTCCGCAACAGTGCCGTGGACGTCACCGTGGCTGAGGTCCAGGTCCTCAACTAACGCACCACGCAGACTCGAGAGGCCGATCACCGTATGGAACCCCCCGTCACCGCGCCGTCGGTGCCGCGCCCGCAGAGCCCGGGCCGCCCCGAGATCCCCATCACCACCGCGGCTCCGGTCAAGCGGGAGCGCCGGTGGGCCGTCGTGGCGTTGTGCATCGTCTTGGCGGTCCTGGCCGGCCTGGGCGCGGCCGCGGCCGTCACCTCCGCCAGCAACCGCGTCAAAGTACTGGCCATCGCCCGCGATGTCCCCGCAGGTCAGACCCTCACCGACGCCGATCTGGCGGTTGCGGAGGTCTCCGCCGATGGCGCTCTGACACCGGTACGCGCGGCCGATCGCAGCAGTGTCGTCGGTAAGCGCACCGCTGTCGACCTGCGCAAGGGCGGCCTGCTGACCAGCTCCCAACTCGGTGCCGGCACCGGTCTCGGTGACGACAAGCAGCAGGTCGGGGTGCAGGTCAAGCGAGGTCAGAGTCCTTCCGGCACTCTGGCGGCCGGTGACAAGGTCCTCGCGGTCACCACACCCGCCCAGGGTGACCAGCCCAACGCCAAGAACGAGGGCCAGCCGTCGTCCATCAGCGCCGTGGTTGTCTCGGTCTCCCGACCGGACGCTTCCGGCACTGTCGTGGTCAACCTCGCCGTAGCCACTACCGATGGGCCGCTGCTGGCGACCCGTGCCGTGATGGGTCGCATCGCGCTGGTCCGTGAGCCCCGGAGCAGCTGATGCCGGTTACTGCGCTGGTCTCCGCCAAATCGGGCGGCGTCACCACGACCGCCCTGGCTCTGGCTCTGGCCTCCACGCGCCCCTCGTTGCTCGCCGAGTGTGATCCGGCGGGCGGCACGATTCGGGCTGGCTTCCTCCAAGGCCAGGTCGGTGCTGGCTTCGGGCTGTACCACCTGGCCGCCGCTGAGCGAACGGGCCCGGAGGCGATGGCCAACGCGTTCGCCTCGCACTTGTGGGCGATGGATGAGGCTGGTCACCGTAGGCTGCTGCCCGGTCTGACCGACCCGGCGCAGGCTGCTGCGCTGGGCCGGACATGGCCGGCCCTGTCGGATGTCCTGCATGTCATGGCGGCTGAGGCCGGGTACCACGTCTTCATCGATGCCGGCCGGTTGGCGTTGGAGTCCGGGCATCTGCACCCCACTTTGACGCCGGCGCCCTTGCTGCACCGGGCCGACCTGGTGCTGTTGGTGGTTCGTGGCACCGATCAGTCCCTGACGCTGGCCCGGCATGTGATCGAACCGCTCCGCGCGGAACTCGAGGAGCACGGCACCGGAGCCGATGCGCTGGGGCTGCTGCTGATCGAGGAAGCCTCCTATCGGGCCCATCAGGTCGCTGAAGCCCTCAAGACACCGGTGCTGGCCGCTCTGCCGTGGGACCCGGACACGGCTGGCTACCTCACGAACGGCGGGCGCCCGCCGCGCGGGCACGCCCGTAGTCCTTTCCTGCGGCACGCTCGCACCGCCACCGAGCAGCTGGAAGCCGCCGCGTCTCGGCGTCGTATCCATCAGCAGCTGCCGGCCTGGCAGGGCAACCCGCAACTGGCCGGGGCCCTGCAGCGCCTGACCCAGACAAAGGGGCTTGGACGTGGCTGACACCCACCAGCGGCCCGGCCTCAACGGTCACCCCGCACCCATGGGCCGCGATGAGCTGGCCAACCTGCTCACCACCCACATCGGAACGCGCCGACCGGATCCGGCTCAACCTCACCCACTGCCCGAGCAGCCCGCGCAACCGGCAGCGGCCGGGCCGGCTGCGGTGCCGCTCCTGACGGATTTCCCGGGCGGGCTGCCGGTGGGTTGGGACGTCATCGAGGACCTGCAAGTCAAAGTCTCCCAGCAGCTCAGCACTCGGGACCCCAACCGGACTTTGGCCGAGGACGACCGGCGGGCCCTGGCCCGGTCCCTGGCCACCTCCACGGTCGCCGAGTGGGGTGCCCTGTACGCCCAGGGCAATGCGCCGCTGACCGCCGAGCAGGAAGCGGTCATCGGGACCGCCGTCTTCGATGCGATGTACCGCGGCGGTCGGCTCCAGGCGCTCTTGGACCAGGAGGGTGTCGAGGACCTGATGGTCGACGGCACCCGGGCGCACGTCGAGTACTTCGACCGGCCGCGGCAAACCATCGAGCGCGTCGCTGATACCCATGATGAGCTCATTGCTTGGGTCAATCGGATGGCGGGGCTGTCCGGGAACGGCGAGCGCGCGCTGACGCAGGCCTCGCCGATGGTCGGGTTCCGGATGCCCGACGGGTCGCGGGTGACGGCATCAATGTTGACCAGTCGTCCTTCGGTGGTGATCCGCAAGCACCGCATCCGGCAGCACGGCATGAGCGAGCTCGTCCGCTGGGGCTCGATCAATCCGCTGCTGGAGCGATTCCTGATCGCCTGCGTCCACGCCCGGATGAACATCCTGGTCGTCGGGGACATGGGCGCCGGCAAGACGTCCTTGCTGCGCGCGCTGGGCCGGGAGATCCCGGAGGCCGAACGCCTGGTCACCCTGGAATCAGACCGCGAACTGTACTTGGACGAACCCGGCCCGAAGCCCGGCCCGGTGACCTTCGCTTTCGAAGCCCGGTCGTCCAATGGGGAACGCACCGGCGACAACCGGCTGGCCGGTGAGGTGACCCTGTCGGACATGTTCGCCACCGCGCTGCGCTACAACGCCACGCGCGTCATCGTCGGTGAGGTCCGCAGCACGGAGATCGTGCCGATGTTGCAGTCGATGTCTGCCGGTGGCTCCGGGTCGATGTGCACGATGCACGTGCGGCGCCCGCACGCCATCATCAGCCGCCTGGTGCAGCTGTGCACCGAGGCAGGCATGGTCAGCGAGGCCGCCCACCACCTCATCGCCTCGTCCATCGACGTGGTCATCTACCTCACCTATCTCGATGAGACCGGCCAGGGTGGCCGCAAGCACCGGTTCGTCTCGCACATCTACGAGGTCCAGGACGTCGTCGGCGAAGGCGGCCGCCCCACCACCAGCGAGCTGTTCGCCCCGATCGGCACGGAACGCCGAGCCCTGTACCGCAACATGCCCAGTTTCATCGACGACCTGGAACGCACCGGTCAGTTCCACCGCACGTGGCTGACCGACAATCCCCACGGCGCGTGGGGACCCGCCCTGCAGACAGTGAGCCCCCGATGACCGCCCCCGACCTGGACGCGGTCTTCCACGACCTGCCCCTCAGCAGCGACGCCCAGCGGGCGGGCTTTGACTGCTGCTGGCCCCAGGGTTCCGCACGCACCTGGAGGCCGTGGTGACTACCTCGCAGTTGGCTCTGGTCGCCGCCAGTTGCTCGGTCCTGGCGATCCTTGCTGTCCTCCTCCTGGTCCGGGAGGTGCGCGGCCATACCCTGGATCCAACCAAGCCGGCGTCCCGCACAACAGGCCGTATCCGTCGCGCGAAGGCGGAACTGCCCGAGGCCTGGCGTGCCCGCTGGCGCCTGCTGGTCACCACAGCCGGCGTCGTCACCGTGAGCGTGTGGGCCTGGACCGGGTGGCCTGTCCATGGCCTGCTCGCCGGGGCCGCCGTGCTCGGGCTGCCCTTCGTCCTCAACCCGGGCACGGGTGCGAAGCTGCGCATCGAGCGCCTGGAGGCGTTGGGGCAGTGGCTCAATCACCTGGCCGGTGTGCACACCGCGGGCATCAGCCTGACCCAGACCATTCGCGCCTCGGCGAAGAACCCGCCCGCGCCGATCGCGCTGAACGTGCGGCTGTTGGCCGAGCGGCTGCGCAGCGGCGTCGACGCCCAGCGGGCCTTCGCGCAGTTCGCCGATGAGCTCGCCGACGGGGTCTCCGACCATGTGGTGCTGCTCTTCCAGTCCCACGCCGTCTACAAAGGTCCGGGGCTGTCGGATGCTTTGGAGGCGCTCGCCGTCACCATTCACCAGCAGGCCGCTGACGCCCGCGACGTGGAAGCGGACCGTGCGAAGGTCCGCAAGAGCTCCCGCATGGTCTCCGTCGTCATCTGCGTGGTCGTGATCGGCTGCATGCTCAACGGCGCCTGGTCCGCCTGGTACCAGTCGCCGGCCGGGCAGATCGTGCTGGCCATTCTCGGCGGGATGTTCGCCTGGACGCTGTCGTGGCTGCGCCGCATCGCCCGGACCAAGCCCGACCCCCGGCTGCTGGACCCGCTGCCCGCCCACCTCACTACGCTCGGGGGGACGCGATGATCCCGGTTCACGCGGTACTGCCCGCAGCCGCAGCCGGCGCCCTGATCGGACTGGCGGTGCGGGCCGCGATGCCCGCCCGCCCGGATCTGGCCAGCGCCCTGGACCGGTTGGACGCCGGCAAGGTCACGGTCGGACCGTCCTCCGCGGACACCGCCCGCACCGGTTCGCTGCCCGAACGCATCGGAGAGCGCCTGCTGCGGGAGTTCGGCGGCCGCCTCACGCTGCCGATGAAGGACCTGAATCTGCTGCGCAAGTCGCCTGCCGAGCACCTGGGCAAGCGATTCCTGTTCGCCCTGTACGGGCTGCTGCTGCCGCAGCTGCTGCAGGCTCTGCTCGCGGCGACCGGCAGTCCTTTCCACTTCATCGCCTACGGGTTCGTGTCCCTCGGGTTCGGCGCCTTGTTCTGGGTGTGGCCCGGCAAGGAGGTCGCCCGGGACGCGGCCGCTGCGCGGCTGATCGTGCGGCACGCCGCCGCCTCCTACCTGGAGCGGGTCGCGCTGGCCCGTATCGCGAACTCGGGCGCGGCCCAGGCGTTGACGCAGACCGCGGAGGTCGGCGACGGCTGGATCTTCGTGCGGATGCGGCAGGTGTTTCACCAGGCCGATCTGTCCGGCGTCACCGTGTGGGACGCGCTCAAGCAGTTGGGCGAGGAACTCGACATCCCGGAACTGACCCGGCCCGCTGACACCCTGGCGCTGGCCGGTGACGGTGCGGCGGTCTACGCCACCTTGCAGGCCCAGGCACGGCAGTTGCGCATTGCCCTGTTGTCCGATGCCAAGGCCGAAGCCAACGCGGCGAGCGCGGTGATGATTCTGCCTGTCACCGCTGGTGTGATCCTCATGCTCACCTTCGTGATGATCCCGATCACGATCACCATCCTCGGCAGCTGAACCCTCAGGAGACGAACAGCTCATGGATATCCAGATCCTCACCGTGTGGATCCGCAGCCAGTACGCGACGCTCAAGGCGGGCCGTGATGCCGGCCAGACCAGCACCGAGCTGGCGCTCATCGCCGGTGCGCTTCTGGTGGGCGCCGGCCTGCTGGTCGTGGCCATCCGCGGCAAGCTCCTGGAGAAGATCGGCATCATCAACGGCGGATGAGCGATCAGTGCGGACCAGAACACGGAGAGGGGGAACAAGGTGCAGGCCCAGGTGCGGAACCGTCGGCGGGCCATGGCCGCGCGCCTGCGCGGCAGTCGGGGATTCGCCAGCGTCGAGTTCGCGATCCTGGCCGTCGTCGTCCTGGCGCTGATCTTCACCGCCCTCCAGGTCGGCCTGTACTACCACGCACGCAAGGTCGCCCAGTCCGCCGCACGCCAGGGCGTCGAATCCGGCCGGGCCTTCGGCGCGACCCCCGACGACGGCGTGCGCCAGGCCGACGACTTCCTCGCCAAGTTCGGCAACAGCGTGCGCGACGCCCAGGTCTCCTCCGCCGGCAGCACACCGGAACAGATCCGCATCACCGTGACCGGTCACGTCGCGACCCTGGTGCCCGGGCTGGAACTGGACGTCACACAGTTCGCCGATGGCCCGATCGAGCGCTGGACCGCCCCATGACCCGCCCGCACCGCCTCCGCATCCTCAGCGATCACCGCGACCGGGGCAGCTATGCGCTGGAGACCGCGGTCCTGGCGCCCGTCGTCATCGGCCTGCTGGGGTTGATGGTCGCCTTCGGCCGGGTCGTCGACGCCGAGGGTGCTGTGGACTCCGCGGCCCACGCCGCCGCACGTGCCGCATCATTGGAGCGCGACGGTGAGCACGCCCAGTCGCAAGCGCAAACTGCGGCCGACCGCAGTTTGGAAGGTGACGGCATCACCTGCCAGACCTCCAGCGTGCTGGTGGACACCGGCGGCTTCTCCTTGGACGTCGGCACGGAAGCCACCGTCACGGTGACGATCTCCTGCACCGCCAACCTTGCCGACATCGGGCTGCCAGGCCTGCCGGGCTCCAAGACCCTCACTTCCACCTGGACGAGTCCAATCGACACCTACAGGGGCCGGCAATGATCCGTACGCTGCGCCGATGCGCCCAGCGGTGCCGCCCGGCGGGAGACCGCGGCTCCATGTCCCTGTTCTTCGCCGTGGCAGCACTGGCGATCTTCATGGTCATGGGGCTGCTCGTGGATGGAGGCGGCGCACTGAACGCCGCCAACCGCGCCACCTCCCTCGCCCAAGAAGCCGCCCGCACCGCCGGCGAACAACTCGACCCGGCCCAGGCCATCGAGGGCACCGCCATCACCATCGACCCGGACGCCGCCCGCACCGCCGCGCAGGACTACCTCGCCGCGGCAGGCGTGCAAGGCGACGTGGAGATCACCGACGGCGGCCGAACCCTGAGTGTCCACGTCCACAGCACGTACCAAACGCTGTTCGCCTCCATGGTCGGTAAGTCGACGATCAATGTGACGGGGAGCGCGACAGCCCATCTGCAGACCCAAGCTGGAGGTTGAGCCGCACCATGGCCCCCCATACCCCCGGACCGCTGCGCACCATCGGCGTCCTGTTGCGCGCCCTTGCCGGCCTCGCCCTCCTGCTCGCCCTGATCGCCGGCGTCCCCTACGCGCTCCTGGCGATCGGGCACCAGCCCACCGAACTATCCGGCGGCCTTGATCTGCTGCTGCGCCAGGACGACGGCACCTTGTTCCTGGTCGTCATCACCCTCCTGGGATGGGCCGCCTGGGCCGCCTTCACCCTCTCCGCGCTCGTGGAGCTCGTGGCGGTACTGCGGCGCCGCTCCGCCCCCCGGATCCGCGGCCTGAGCGGAATGCAGTCCCTCGCCAGCTTCCTCATCGGCGGGATCGTGCTCCTCGCGCCGACCGCCGCATCCGCTGCGACCGCCACCCACGCCGCGGCCGTCAGCGTGACGCAGAGCGTCCTCCAAGGACAAGGCAGTCCAAGTGCTTCCGCATCGTCCGCTGCCGCGGCAGATGACACGCATTGGCTCACCCACACCGTCACCTCGCCCACCGAATCCCCCTGGGACCTGGCCGAGCACTACCTCGGAGCCGGCCAGCGGTGGAAAGACATCGCCGCGCTGAACCCTGAGATCCCCGCGCTCGCGGCCGGCGACGGCTACCTGCCCCAGGGCGCCGTCATCAAGCTGCCCGCCGATGCCCGCCCCACCACACCCTCCACCAGTTCCACCCCCAGCGCCGACCCGCTCCCCAGTACCCAGGCGGAGAGCCGGGAGCAGACGCAGGCGACGCCCATCAACAGCACGACGACGCCGACCACCGCCCGCACCGGGCCGGCAAAGCCGACCACTTACGTCGTCGTGCCCGACGACTCCCTCACGCGGATCGCGCAGGAGCGGCTCGGCGACGCCGACCAGTGGCCGAAGATCTACGACCTGAACCGGGGCCACCTCCAGCCCGGCGGCCACCATCTGACCGACCCCGACCTGATCTACCCCGGCGAGCACCTGAAGCTGCCCGCAGCGGCCGGGACCACTCCGCCCTCGGCCCCGGTCACACCCCATCCGCAGCAGAAGCCCTCCGCCCCCACCGAGCAAGCCCCGACGCACGCACCGACCGAGCACCCTGCTCCCGCGCCGTCCACGACTGCCCCAGACAGCCCCCCTTCCCATGAGCAGGCGTCGCCGAGCACGCAGTCGCCCACGCCGAGCACCACACCGTCCGTGCCGACCACCCGGACGCCGGTCCCGAACGGTGCCCCCTCCCCGGCCGCATCGGTGCCGGCGGGCACCACCACGGCGGAGAGCACGCCCACCGGCAGCCGGATGCCGGTCTACGCGCTCGGCGGCGGGCTGCTGGCCGCAGCGCTGCTCACCCTGCTCGCCACCCGCCGCAAACTGCAGCAGCGCCGGCGCCGCCCTGGCCGCCGCATTCCGCTGCCCACGGGCAGCGCGGCAGCCACCGAGAGCGCACTGCGCGCCACCGAGAACCCCGACGGCGCCGAGTTCATCGACGCCGCGCTGCGCACCGCCGCCGTACACCTGGCCGCTGCGGGGCGAGAACTGCCCGAGCTGGCCGCCGTGGTGTACGCCCCGGCCACGGGTCTGGTGCTGCATCTGACCACGGCCGCCGCACCGGTGACGCCGTTCGTGGTCACCGATGAGGACCTGAGCCGGTGGCACTGCCCGGTCAACACCACCGAGCTCCTGGAGCCCGCCGACACCCGATCCGTCGACGCCCCCTATCCGGCTCTGGTCACCCTCGGCGGGGACACCGCCGGCCACACGGTGCTGGTCGACCTGGAGCGCTACGGGGCCGTGCAGATCACCGGCCCCGACCGGCTACCGGTCCTGCGGGCCCTGGCCGTGGAGCTGGCCACCTCGCCGTACGCCGACCACCTCGACATCGCTGCGCTGGGCGACAACGCCTTCGCCGGGCTGCCCGCTCTGCTCCCCGAGTGGTTCGCCGCGCCCGTCGATGTCGCGTCCGCACTGCGGGCGGTAGCCGCGCACCACACCGATCAGCAACAAGCCCTCGCCGCTGTGGGGGCCGCCAGCCTGCGCCAGGCCCGGCTCGGCGAAGATGGCGCAGCGTCCTGGACCCCGTACCTGCTCCTCGCCGCCGACATCAGCGAGCACGGGGCGCACGAGCAACTCGCGTCCATCACCGACGCGCACCCCCGCACCGCCACCGTCATCATCACCACCAACGACCCGGGCTCCGGTGCCGCGTCGCTGCCGTCGGCGTGGACGATCGACGCCTCCCCCGCCACTGTGGTGCGGCTTCCCGGCACCAACATCGTTTGTACGCCGCAGGCCTTGTCCGATCAGGACTACGCCGATGTCCTCGAACTGCTGACGCTCTCCGATGAAGCCGCCCCCGACGTGCCGGCGAGCCCCATCCCTACGCCCGCCGTTGCTGTGGAGGCCGGGCCCGCCAAGCCGCAGCAGCCCCCCGCTGTGGCGGTGCCGGCCCCATACCTCCGTGATCCGCGGGTGCACGCGCGGATCACCAATGACGACTCCATCCTCTCCTCCACTCCATCGTTGCCCTCTCCCCCTGCGGGTCCGGACGCCAGCGACCTCGGCGGCATCTGCCAAGACAACGACCGCGGGCTGCTGGCCGGCCTCGCGGATTTCGGTGGCGACCTGGACGACGAGCCGGAGCCGACTTCCCCGGACACCGGGGCGTCGACGCCTGCCAGCGTTCCGATCACCGCCCCGCGCGCAGCGGCCGAACCCGCCCCGGAACCCGAAGCCAAGGAAGTCCTGCCTGGTCCGGTCATCCAGGTGCTCGGGCCGGTGGATGTGGGGGGCGCGCAGGGAACCTTGGAGACCAAGCACCGGCGCACCTTGACGGAGCTCGCCGCGTGGATGGTGCTGCATCCAGGCCTCGACCACCGTGCCCTGGACGAAGCGCTGTGGCCCGGCAGGGACATCGACCGCAAATCCCGCAACCCGTGGATCAGCCGCCTGCGCGGCTGGCTCGGCACGAGCGCCGACGGCGCCAAGCACCTGCCCCTCATCGCCAACACCGACGACGCCCGCTACCGGTTCGCCGACACCGTCAGCTGCGACTGGCACCAGTTCCAGAACCTGGTAGCCGCTGGAAAGTGCGCACCGCTGGCCGACGGCGACGCGCTGCTGCGCACCGCGTTGGAACTCGTCCGCGGCCGGCCGTTCGCTGCCGTCCCGCCACGTCGCTACCACTGGGCCGGCCATCTCGCCCAGGACATGATCGACGCGATCATCGACGCTGCCGCGACGCTGGCCGAGCGGCGCCTGCAGGCCGCCGATCCGCGGAGCGCGTTGTGGGCCGCGACCAAGGGGCTGGACGTCGCGATGGAATCCGAGCGGTTGCACCGCCTGGCGTTCCAAGCGCACCACGCTCTCGGTGACTATGAGGGGTTGGAACGCGCAGCCACGCAGCTCGAGAAGCTGTGCGATGAGCTGCACTCCGACATGGAGGACGCCACCGCGGAGCTCCTACGGACCCTACTGACCCCCGCGTAGGAGCAATGGGGATTGCACGGCGCTGACCTGCAGTGCAATCGACCGGTGCAAGCATCTGCGCAACCGGTCCCCCAGGTCCTGCAGCGCCGGTGCAGTCGTCTTCCGCCGCCTCTGCGTCTGCTGCGCAGCCGGCACTCGTGACGCGGGTGCGGCTCACGGGCCTCGGCGCGCAGTGAGTGCTTGACCCGCGCTGGACACTGCGCAGCCGCTGCGCATGGCGGTTGGAACATCGGCGAGTGCGCAGCGGAGCTGACGCGGCCGTCGGTGGATTGCGCAGTGCGCAGGGCCGCGCCGTCGGTCGATTGCGCAGTGCGCAGAGCCGCGGGCCGGGGGCATTGCGCAGTCGATGCGGCTGATGCGCGGCGTTCCAACGGTTGCGCGTTCCAACGCCATCCGTGTTCCAACGCCGTGCAGCCGGTGCGTTGGAACGGTTAGTCCGCCGGTTGGAACTCGCGGCGGACGGCCCCCAGGTACTTGCGCGTGGTGCCCTCCGACAGGCCCACCTGTTGTGCGAGCCGGGGCGCCAGGGCGTTGTCGGACTCCGCCCGTTCGGCCGGGGTCATGCGCGCGAAGATCGCGCGCACCCCTGCCTTGCCCCGCAAGAGGAGGGCTTCCCTGTCCTCTGTCGTCGCGACGGCGGTGCGAGTGGCCGTGGTCGCAGACGTTGCCATCGTGCTGGCTTCGGTGGGCCGATCCGGTACCCGGGAGTGGACGGTGGATGCCCGCGGCGCGGTGTGCCGGGCGGGCGGCACACCGGCGTATCGCGGTTGCGCACTGCGCAGTTCCTGCTCTTGGAACTGCGCAGCGACAACTGCAGCGTCGTCTTGCGATTCGTTCCAACCGCTGGCGTGTTTCAACTCCTCGGTCGACGGCACAGCGGCCGGCTCGCCGGGATGTCCGGGCATCTCCTGGACTGGTGCTGCTGCGCTCGGCGTCGCCGCGTGCAGGGGTTTCCCGCCCTGTGGCGTCTCCCCCGCTGCTGCGGATTCCTCGGGTTCCAGGAGTTCCAACGCTGTGGTCTGGCGCGGGCGCAGGACGGCGGGGGCATCGATGCCGGCCGCCGCGAGGCCAGCTGCTGCTGTCTCCGTCAGCGGTACTCCGAAGCGGGCGAGCCGCAACGGCATCATGGCCTCGATGGGGGCCTTGCGGCGCCAGGCCCGTCCGTAGCGGGCTTGGAGGCGGGCTTGGTAGACGAGGCGGTCCTGTTCCAGGCGGATGACCTGGTCGTAGGAGCGCAGTTCCCACAGCTTCATCCGGCGCCATAGTTTGAAGGTCGGGACGGGTGCAAGCAGCCACCGCATGATGCGCACCGATTCCATGTGCCGGTCGGCGGTGAGATCCGCGATCCGTCCCAGTGCGTGCCGGCCCGCTTCTACGGACACCACGAACAGCACCGGAATGATGCCGTGCATCCCGACACCGACCGGGTCGGGCCACGCTGCGGCGCCGTTGAACGCAATCGTGGCGGCGGTCAACAGCCAGGCCGTCGGGCGCAGCAGCGGGAACGGGATGCGCATCCAGGTCAGCAGCAGGTCGAGTGCCAGGAGCACGACGATGCCGGCATCGACCCCGACCGGGAAGACATTCGCGAACCAGCCGAAGCCCTTCTCCGTGGCGAGGTGCCGGACAGCCGCGTACGAGCCGGCGAAGCCGATGCCGGCGATGATGATCACCCCGGTCACCACCACCGAGATCAGAATGCGGTGCGTCCGCGTCAGCGTTGGTGGCGTCGCCTTCCCCGCAGTCACGTGCCGCCGTCCCTCCTGCATTAGTCGATCACTCCCTGAACGGCTTTCACCGTCTCACGATGCATTGCGTGCCGGGCCTGTTCGGGACGCCCAGGGCACGGATCGTCAGCGAAAAGTGATCACTGGGAGCAGGAAGCAGGCGACCGCGTCCGGGTCCGCCGGCTTGCAGACGGGAGTCACCCAAATTTGGGTGACTCCCGCGGCGTCCTTCGAGCGCGTCCCGGACCTGGTTGAGAATCGCCGTACTGTCCCCGCCTCCGCCTAGGTTCTCGCCTCCGCCTCGCGTCTCTTCGCCAGCGAGCGCTGGTACGGTCGCGCCCCGCGCTGCCCAGGCGGAATTCACCAGGTTGGATGCGGAGTCGGAAGACTGCCCCAGGATCGAGACCAATCGTGCGTATCCCGCGAATGGGCAAAAAGGCGACCCCCAGAATGGCCCCGTGCGCAGCCAAACGCCCTTGCGCCGGTGTGGCTGGACGTCAGAGGTCTTCCTGGGCCGCCAGAGCGCCGCACAGTCGATCTCCCTGCCCCCAAAGGAGCCTTGTGGGGGCCATCTGGGTGACGTGCGGTCCCTCGCTCGCAGCAGGACGGCCCCGCCTCCCCAATTGGGGAGTTGGGCCCCGGACTCCCCAATTGGGGAGTCGCGCTCGCAGTGAGGCCCGGCACGACGCCGGGAGTTGCGCTAGTCGGGACACTAGGACTGCCACTAGGTGCGCCCCTAGAGGAGACGCTAGTCGCGACGCTAGAGGTGTTGCTAGAAGGCGTCCCGCGTAGCGCGCTAGGAGTCACGCCGTCGGCTCGGCGGTGCAGTGCGCACGAGATCACCGCCATGCGGGTGGATCTCGTCGCCGACGGCCGCTCCTATCTGCGTGGCGTCCGTCTCGTTCATACGCCTATCCCTAACGTCGATGATCACATGATGTCCGTTTTGTGGCAGGGAGTGATCTGTGTGCCCACGGGACCGGTCCCGCTCGACGTCGTCGATCTGAGCAGAGTCAAGGCCGCGGTACGCCGCCGGATGCAGTTGATGGCCGAGGGTCTGCACGCGGCCAAGGTGTTCGTCGTCATCAACGGCAAGGGGGGAGTCGGCAAGAGTTCCTTGTCCGCGGCGCTGGCCGTGGCCCTGTCCCGGATCGGGCTGCGGGTCCTGCTGATCGAGATGGACGAGCAGGGCAACAACGGTGAGGATCTGGGCACCACGGGCGGCAAGCTCGCCGACGGCGGTGAAGCTCAGGCCGCGGCGATCCTCGATGGCAAGCCCCTCATCCCGACCGGAGAGGCGCGGCCGGGGCTGTTCGTGATCCCTGGGGGAGCCGTCCTGGAGGAGGTCATCGAGGAGCTGTACTGCCAGCGGCGTCTGGCCGCGCGCATGGACAGCCCCGAGGACCAGACCGCATGGATGGGCATGTACGCCGTCGCAATCGACGCTCTCCGCGACGACTTCGACGTGATCATCCTCGATGTGGCGCCCGGCTCCGAAGTCCTGCAACTGCAGGCACTCGTGGCTGGGGACATGGTCCTCATCCCGTCCAAGTCCGACCCGTCGTCGCGCAAGGGACTGCGGACCGTCGCCCAGCGCTTCGCCCAGGCCCGCGCACTCAACCCGAAACTACGTCTGCTGGGCGTCGTGGTCTTCGCGACGAATGTGACCGCCACCAAGGTGCAGACGAACATCAAGAGCCAGTTGTCCGCGGATCTCCAGGGCGCCGCCCCGGTCTTCGAGCAGACCATCCGCCACGTTGAATCCGCGGCTGTCGCCTGCCGCAGTGCGGGGAAGGTGCCGCAGGAGTTGCGAGGGAGTAAGGACCTCACGCCCGGCGTGAGGCAGTCGATGAAGGCGCTGGCGGGGGACTACCAGTCACTGGCGATCGAAGTCATGCAGGCCAAGGCGGCACTGGACCGTGCCGATGAGATGGAGGACCAAGCAGTATGAGTAGCGCAATCCAGACCCCTGCAAAGCTCGGTGGCCTGCCCGAGGACGATGGCGACCTGGGGGCGTTCGCCGCGGCGGCCGGGTCTGCCTTCGCGCCGCCGCGTCGGCGCCAGCGCGGTGCGGCCGAACCTGCCTCGCCCAGCCCCGCGCAAGCGGAGACCCCCCAGAATGATCAATCGCAGCCGACGGAGACGACAGCTTCTCCCGCCGAGGCCGAGCCCACGACGGTGGCGGCCGCCGTTACCGGGTTGGCTGGCGTGACGGCGGCGCCCCAGCAACATCCGGCCGGGGGACGGCCCGTCGCGGTCCCTTCGGGGAGTCTGGGGTCTCCTGGCGAGGTCGCCACCCAGTGCTCCATCATGATCAGCGGCGGGGTCCGGAAGCGCTTCGCGGCCTATCAGCTGTCGCGGAAGCTGACCACGGGCCATGAGCCCACCAATGCGATCGTGGTCCGCAGGGCTGTTATTCACGCCAAGCGTCAAGATCTGTTCGCCGGGCTGCTCGAGGCGCTACGCCACCAGCAGCAGCCAGCCCAGGACGAGGACTATGACCCTGAGGGCATGTTCGGCGACGTCCCAGCACGGCGCACCGCGCGAGGACGGGTCAAGGACTCGGTGCAGCAGTCCTTCCGTCCGTCGCTGCAAGAGCTCGCCGTGATCGACGCGCTGACGGCGGGGCACGGGTTTCCCACCCGGTCCGATTTCCTCAACGCTGCTCTGGATGCGTTCTTGCCGCAGCTCTCGGAACCCAAGGGCCGCAACTCCAGGTAGCCCGATTCACGTCAACGCGGTGGGGGCGGGCCGGAGAATCCGGGCCCGCCCCCACCGCTGCGTCGTGGATCAGCTCTTCCGTCGTGCGTCGACCGTGCGGCGCAGCCGGTCGAGCGCCTCGTCGATGTCCTTCACCAGGAGTTCCGCCAGGGCCGGGTCGGCAGCACGGGCGCGGCGTACAGCGGCCTGGTTGACGGCTTTCGCTGCGTCGTTGAGCGCCGCCAGCGCACGTCGCAGGCGCTCGATGTCTGATGACTCCGCAGGCGCGGCCGCTTCTCCGCCGCCTTCTCCGTTCGACTCCCCAATTGGGGAGTCGCCCGTTGCCTGGGCGGGGAGGGTCACCGCGGAGGTCTCGTCAGCGGACGTTGCGCCGCCCGCTGCAGCCGCGCGTGCGGCGCGTTGGGCATGCAGCAGGTCCCGCGTCAACCGGCTTACTTCGGCCGGGGGAGTGTCCGGTGCCAGAGGCGGCAGCTGTTGGACTACGGCTCGGACGGCGGTTGCTGTCACCTTCTCGCCGCTGCGTGCCAGAGCGTCGTAGACCGCGACGCCTGCGTCGTGGCCGGCTTGCTTGACGACCTCGGTGAGTTCGCGTACCTGGGACTCCCGCGGCCGCCAGCCCAGCTGTGCCAGGGTCTCGCCCAGTCGCCATTCGCTCATCAGGCGTTGGGCTTGGGACTCGCTGACTTCCCAGGTGTTGTAGACGTAGTCGGCGAAGTTCGGGATGCCTTCGTTGCGGTGAAGGTTCGCGGTCTTCATGGTCTCGAGGCTCTTGCCGGCGATCCAGAACGCGCGGTGCAGGTTGTCCATGCCGGCTTTGCAGGCCTCGAACTCCTGGGCTTCCTCTGGGGAGAGTTCACCGGCACCGACGGGCGGATGTGGGGGTGGGACGGAGTCCAGGGTAGTGCCCGCCGGCGCCTTGAAGACGACAGTGGCCTGCTGCGCGATGGCGGGCAGTCCGCCTCCCATGAAGCCGGTGCCCTGTGGGCCGGCCTCGGTGTCCGTGGCCGTTTCCTCGTCGAACAGGCCCATCTCAGACCGCCTTCCTGCAGGACTCGAAAATCTCTTCACTCAGCGCGCGCATGTCGTCGGCCAGGCCGATGATGGCTTCGGGGACCACATCGGCGACCTTGGCCCGGCCGGCGGCCACGTCGTAGCTGCGTGCGCTGGTGGGCAGCAGTTCGGCGTACTCGCCGAAGAGCAGCCCCTTCTTGCGTGCGTTCCGCGCGGGCTTCTCCCGGTACCCGACCACCGTATTCAAGATCGGTGTGGAGTCGCCGAGGACGGCCCGGATGTCTTGCTTCACTTCGGCGTGCATCGAGGTGGCCGTCGGGTTCGAGGCGTACAGGAAGGCCCCTGCCACGCGCAGCGCGGGATTGACCTGTCGCCTGACGGCCTTGAAGTTGAGGGAGATGCGCTCCATGCCCTTGATTGAGGAGTCGTCCGACCGGGTCGGGACGATGAGGTGGCGGGCGGCGCCGGCCGCAAGTTGCTCCAGAGAATCGTTCTCGGGGGCGCTGTCGATGACGATCTGGTCGTACCAGCTGGCGATCGGCGCAAGGGAGCGGGCGAGGGAAAGCGTCACGCCCATGCCGTCCGTCATCATGCGGTGCATCAGAAGCTGGATGATTTCTCCGACTGCTTTGCCACCGGGTACGACGTCCAGGTTGGGGCGCACCTCGCGGATGGGGAGCAGGGGCGAACGCTCGTAGATCGCCCGATACAGGCCCTGACCGTCCACAACGGTCGGTCCATCGGGGTGAATGCCGTGGCCGAAGCGCTTCAGGCCTAGGTCGTCGTCGTCCTGGCTCGTCACGCACACCAGCAAGGTCCGTCGGCCTTGCGCTGCACTGTGGCCGGCCAGGTGGGCGGCGATGGTGCTCTTTCCGACGCCGCCCTTGCCCGTGCCGACCATGACGCAGTCCTGGGGTGGCTCGATCAGCTCCACCGGATCGTTCAGCACGGGTCCTGCCTCCTTACTCACTTAGCCGCGTCCAAACGAGACGCGACACACGGCATCCTGACACACCAGAAATCCTGGGGAGACGGGCCGGTGGGTTGGACTCCCCAATTGGGGAGTCCAACCCACGGGACGTACCGGCCACGGTGCAACCAACGGGTCACCTCACCCGGTTCGTTGACGTCGGTGGACGCGAGCCGCAACCCGGTCCGGCTCGGGGACCGCATCCATGTAACTGGCCGCCGCCTCGTTGATGACCGCCGAGCATCGCTGGTGTTCGAGTGAGACGAACGGAGCCCGGTAGGCGTCGTCGGCTTGCCCGCCGATGCCGGCGATGTACACGCTGCCGGATTGCGGTAAGCCGATACGTGTGCTGCGCACAGTGACCTCCTTACAACCCTGGTCACCCCCCTTCTAGCCCAGTCAACGCCCCACCGCCAAGGCCTAGATCGGCTGTGTTGCGCCCAGGCGGCCTGCGAGGAGCTTGACCGTCGCGCCATACCGGCGGATGGGAGATCGGCCGCGTACGGCACCTTTCTGGGCGTCGCCTATGGCCCAGTTCGCGAGATATTTCCAATTCGACCTCTCCCGATCGTCCACGAGCAGGTCGACTTGCTTCGCAGGAGGAGACGCGGTTGACCAACCTCGCCGAGCCGCTCCGCGGGGACGACACACCAGCCCGCTGCCGCGGCTCTCTAATTGAGGAGTCTCATTTCGTAGGTGACGACCGAGGCAGGGGATCTAGGAACGCAAAGAAGGCCCGGCGCCGGTAGTCAACCGGGGCCGAGCCTTCTTGTCTGCGGGGGAGTGACATCCGGGCGGCCGTGCGCGAGGCGGGCGGCCGTCGAGGCTCGAGGTTGGGGCCGGGCCCCAGGCTGGCGGCCGCCGGTGCAACTGCTGCCGTAGCGGTGAGCGGGCCAGCGTCCGTGCCCCGTCGTCTGCGCAGGGGCCCAAGCTGTTCGGCCCGGTGTCTGTTGGCGACGTCACCCTCGTAGGTCTCGATCGCTTACAGGGCCGCGGCGGTCACGCGCTCACCCTAGCGACGGCGTCGGCCAGGAGCGCAGCGATGTCGCGGTCGTGCGGGTCGACGTAGCTCTCGTGGTCACTGACGTCGAACGGCGTGCCCCTGGCGGTGACGGTGAAGCCGGGGAGGACGGTGGCTGCCTTCCCTGCCAATTCGCTGTTGAGGTGGTCGGCGTCCCGGGAGGCGAGCCAGGTCTGGGTGTACGGGCCAAGGCGCAGCAGAGGGAAGCCGGTGCCGTCGGCGCGGCGAGCTTCGACGTGGACGCCGTAGTGGGCGGGGTCCATGCCGACGTCGGAAGGGAGGGGCAGGTTCGCGGCGGCGTGGGTGAGCATCACGTAGGCCGGCTGCCAGGTGCCGAGGATCGCGGTGGTCTCGCAGCGCAGCCAGCCGCGGCTGGTGTAGCCGAGCTGGTGGCCGTAGTGGTGGGCCGCGGCGTGTCCAGTGTCGGGATGGACCAAAATCACTGCGATCAGCTCGGTGCCGTGGTCGTCGCCGGGGCGCGGGTGGGCGCGCTCGATGAACGGGCCGACCCGTACGGCGATGTCCAGGGACTGGTCTGGCGTCCAGGGCTGCGGGTCGCGTACGGCAGCGAGCATCGCGCGGAACGCGTCAACGAAGGCCTGGTCCTCGGGGGAGACGGGGCTGGGCGCGTTGCCGCAGCGGCTGAACGTGCGACGGATCATTGGGCAGTCTCCTGCTCGGGATCGGTGGTGGTGTGTCAGGTGGTTGCGGTCGTGGGCGCGCTGAGGATGTCGGCGTGGTCGAAGGCCAACGGCGGCAGGTCGTCCAGGGGCCACCAACGGACGGTGCGGGCGTCGTCTCCAGCGGTGATCGGGGTATCGGCGGGGACGACAACCACGTACACGACGGTGACGTACCTGCCGCGCGGGTCGCGGTCGGGCGTATCCCAGACGCCGATCGGGCGCAGATCCTCGGCGCGCACGTGGACGCCGGTCTCCTCGGCCAGTTCACGGGCAGCCGCCGCGCGGCTCGTTTCCCCGGGGTCCACGTGGCCCCCAGGCAAGGCCCAAGAGCCCGCATACGGCGGCCAGTCGCGCTCGATCAGCAGGACTTCGCCGCTGGGCGTCACGGCCACCACGTCAGCGGTGTAGCGGATGGTCTCGAACGTCTCGGTCTCGGAATCGGTCATGCACACCTATCTGGACAGTCTGTTGGGGCGCCGGGCAGATGCTCGGCAGCCGCCCCGGGCGGTACGGGTGGTGGAGGCCGTTCAGCGAGCGGTGGCAATGAGGTGGCTGCGCCCGCGCCCGGCAGCTGCGCAGCGGTGACGACGGTCGTGTCGGTCAGATGCGGCCACGAGCGCGGGGCCCGGCGGCGCGGCCGCGTCCAGCGCTTGGAGCGTGGCAGGGATCTGTCCTCGATCTCATACGCGGTGATTAGGATGTCGACGGAGGCTGGGTCGGGGGCGGTGCCCACCCAGGTGCCGCCCTCAGTCCATACGTGAACCACGGCCGTGCTGTCACTGATGGCGATGTAGTCACCGTGCCGGTCGAAGGTGAACTGGTCGGCGTCCCTGGTGGTGCACAGGGGCACGGTGTCCAGGACCTCGAGCGCATCGACCTGCAGACGCATGCCGCCGTCGGCACGGTCCGGGAGGACCAGGAGCCCCGAGAGACGGAGCAAGTCGCCGGGCTTCAGCTCGGTGAGCAGAGCGTAGGCAAGGCGGGGGTCGCCGGTAGCGCACGGCAGCAGCGTCTCGTCCATGGTGCGGTCGGTAGGCGAAGAGATCACCCGGAAATCGGCGGTGGTGCCGTGGGTATCACCATGGGCGTGCACGGGCTCGGTCTCGAGGAATCCGTCGATTGTGAAAGGGATGGCGTCCATCAGCTTGCCTCCTCCAGCGTGCCGCGCGTGTGGTCGTGGTCAGTGCGTAGGCCCCGCAGCAGCAGCTCCCGATTGTGCTGCTGCTGGGCGGGGGACAAGGCGCCGTACGTTGGCCCGGGCTGGTGCCAGCTCGGATGCGGAGGGGGCTCGGGGTAGGCACCCGCGCCGTCCTGCTGGGGCCGGCCCTCGTCGTTCCTCGATGTGCTGGTCATAACGTGGTCTCCGGGCGGAGGTGCGGGAGTTGGAGCAGGACCTGGTCCACGAGATCCGGTGTCGGCTTCCAGGGCCCGAGCGTGCCGTCGAACGGCACCGGGAGGGCGAGTTCCTGGATCTCGCCCAGGACCAGGTGATGGGCGCCGGCCTGTGCCCAGAGGCTGCAGAGGTCGGGACCGTCGTCCTGGTGGCAGCTGGTGAGGCGGGCGACTCCGATGACCGCACCAAGGTGCAGTTCGCAGCCGCGGATCGTGCGGGCGACCAGCGGGTCGCGCAGCACAGTGCGCACCGGCTTCGCCTTCCCGGCATGGATGAGGATCCAGCCGCGCCAGCTCCAGGGCCTGGACCGGTTCTCCACGGTCTTTCCGGCAAGGACGCAGGCCGCCCAGGGCTGGCGGATGGTGATGCCGCGGATCCAGTCGTCCCCTGCGCGTTCAGCGGCGCTCATGCGGCGCGCGCCAGGGTGTGTGTCCCGGGGCGGCCGGCACGGCGGCCGTTGACGGTCGCCGTCTGCAGGTCCTCGATTCCGGCCCACCCGTAGTTCCCGGTGTGCTTGGTCCGGTACATGGAGACGTCGGCACCTCGCAGCAAGGACGGCAGGGCGCTGGTGCCCAGGTAGGCCGGGACTGCAGTCCCGACCGACGCGGCGATGGTGATGGGCCCGGCCGCGGTGAGGACCGGTTCGCGCAGGGCGCCCATGAGCTGGTCGAGGCGCTGTTCCAGCACGTTCTCGCCGTCTGTGGGTTCCACGCGAGTGGCGACGGCGAACTCGTCACCGCCCAGGCGCCCTACCACCCCGCGGGGCCCGGCCCATCCGGCCAGGCGTTCCCCGGTCGCAGCGAGCGCCATGTCGCCCGTCGCGTGACCGTGTTCGTCGTTTAGGTCCTTGAAATGGTCGAGGTCGACAAGGCAGACGACCGAGTCCGTCGGGTGCTGGTGGACCAGACGCTGGGCGCGGCGCTCGAAGACGCGGCGGCGCTGGGCTCCGGTCAGTGGGTCGATGCGTTCAGCGGCCAGACGCCGGTGGAGTGTGAGTGCGTGGACGGTCCAGCCGGTGAGCGGAACCGCGAGTGCGGTGATGAGCACAGCGCGGTGCCCAGAGGGGGTCTGTACTCGCAGGGCGGAGTCCATACTGGGATGTCCCTCTCTTGTTTCATACGGGGTGGGTGGCCCGGGTAGGGCGGGCTGGTTTGGACGCCGATGGCCAGCTGTCCGGGGCGAATTCCCGGCAGGCTGTTGGGTTGATCCACGGCTTCGTGGTGGCCTGGTGCCAGCCCAGGACCCAGTCGAGGCGCAGGTCATGAAGAGCCATCCATCTCTGAAGTCGTCCGGTACCGGACGGCTGGCGAAGAGGTGCTGCACTGCCCGGTCGCAGGCGCCTGCGCGCGGTGTCCAGGGCCTCGCTGGGGCCAGCGTCGCGGCCGGCCGGTGAGGGCGTGATGACTGCACCGCCCGGCCGTGCCGTCGGACGGTTGGAGGACCGGAGCAGCTCCGCTCCAACGGTCGAAGTGCCACCAGGTGAAGTACTCAAAGGATCGGCGGACAGCGTCGGCCACTCAGTGTTCAGTCGGTCGACGGCGTTGACGGTGTGGATCACGGCACGGCCCCGTTCGGTTCATGTGGCGTGAAGTCTCCTCACCACCCCTTGCACTTTCGCTTGCAAAAACCGCTGTCTTTGCAGGTCAGGTGGTTGCACTTGTGAAATCACCTGACGGTCGAGCTCAGTGCAACCGGGCAAGCAGTTGCACTCGGCTCGACCGGCATGGGAGTGGCACCACCAGCACGGGGCGCATACACAACGTCGAATGACAGCTGCCACTGGGCCCTGAAGACTCGTCGTGGCGGAACACCGCGACTGCGCCGGCCGGTGATGGCCGGGGGAGCACGGAGGAACGCCGCGCACTACAGGCGGTCTGAGCTGGCCGTGTAGCTGGTCGACGCGAGCGGCTGTCGGCGCAACGTGCCGGGCGAGCACCCACGAGGTGATCGCACCTCGGCGATGGGCGCGACACAGGACGGGCGGGGCAGGGTGCCCGCCGCGCGGAGCGAGTCCAGGTGTGTAGGAGAGCCGACGCTCATCGGGCCGTCGCCTTGGTAGTGGCGATGAGCGCGGCGATGGTCTCCCATCCCTCGTGCCAGGCCTGATTGAGCGCGTACGCGCCGTTGAGTCCGTGATCGGCGAGTCGGAAGAAGTTGCCCTTGCCGGTCCTATCGGCGAGTTGCTCCAGAACCCCTCCGTGGTGCTCACGGCTGTACTTGGATTCCTCACTGCGGTAGCGGAGCCAGACGCAGGGGGCGATGTACAACGACGCGTCGCCATCTTCGTAGCCGCGCCATCGGTTCTCGTCCCGCAGGAAGTCGTTGCCCTAGTCGATGCGGTGCGCGGCGTTGGCAGCACGGTGCGCGGTGGCGATGGCAACCTGGGCGAGGGCCTCACCCAGGGTGTTCGCGGAGGCCGGGGCCGAACTGCGCGTGGTGCTGCGGATCATCGTCATCAGCAGGCGGCGTAGCGGAACGAGGACGAGTTCGGCGAGTGCGTCGACGGTGACGGCACCGACGACAGCGACCGCACCGGCGAACAGGAGGCGGACCGTGGCGGACCAGGTGGTGGGGGTGAGTTGGTGGCCGATGTAGGCGCCAGCGGCGCCGCCGATCAGCGCGGATGCCATGCTTGCGCCTTCGATCATGGCGCTGGCGACGGTGTCGCGGAAGTTTGCGGTCATGGAGGAGTCCTTCTTCTCGATGTGCTCGGAGAGGGGCGTGCTCCGGGCGGCCGGGCCGCATGCCTGCGGCCGCCCCGGGCGTTTCAGTGGTCGGCCGCGTTGACGGCAGCCGTGGTGCGGACGGTGTCCGCGAGCAGCTCGGTCAGCTCGTGGCCGTGGTCGACGACGTCCGCCAGGCGCTCGATGAGCTCCGGCTCCAGATCTCGGTTACGGGCGCCGACCAGGACGCCTTCCAGGTACAGGACATCTGCCAAGACACGGCCGCGGACATCCAGGACGCCGGGCTGCACGTCCAAGGCGTCCCCGTTCTTCGCGGTGGCCAGGGCCGCGTGGTTGGCGGCCTGGCGGCGCACAGTCTCGGTTTGCTCGGTCAGCAGGCCGTCGACCTCGGTGGTGTCGGTGTAGGCGCGGCGCCAGCCGACGAGAGCGGCAGCGGACTCGATGAGGGTGCTGAGGGGCACGGTGACCTCCGGGGAGATTCGGGCGCCTGATCTTGGGTGACCGGGCGGACACCGCACGGCCCCGCTGCCAGCCGCCCGGGGGGCGGAGCGCGGGGCTCTACGGAGAGCGGCCGGTCGGCTCGGCTGGGTGGTGGCTGTTCCGGCTCCCTGCCCGCCCCGGGCCTTTGAGGGCGCGGGAGGGGACAGGCAGACGTCAGCTTGCGTTCGGGTAGTCAGGCGGGAGCTGGTTGACGGTCCTGCCGAACCACCGGGTGTCGGTATGCAGCTCCTGGTGCACTGCGGTGTGGTGCACGTACGTCGGTCCGGTGTGCTGGTGGACCGTGGACGGCGGCGGCAGTGCAGAGGCGCCGTCGCGCACGGCGCGCCCGATCATGCGGGCGGCAACACCGATCGTCCCGACCAGTACGGCCGGGGTCGCTGCGGCGATGGTCAGGGTCGTGGCGTCCACGCTGGACAGTGACCACAGCACTAGGGACAGTGCTGCGCCGACCGGGAGGGAGCCGAAGGAGTAGGCGAGGATGAGGGAGGCGTGATCGGTGGCCTTCTGCGACATCGGTGCGCGTCCGGGCTGGGCGTACGGCATGGTGTCCCCGTTCGTGGGGGTGGGCACGATGTCGCGGTATTGGGTGGCCGTGGGGGCGTTGCTGCTGTATGCCTCGGCCAACAATCGGGCGGCTTCGAACGCTTCCTGCGCCGACACTTCCCGTGCCGGGCCTGCGGTGTCGTGGTGGTGGTCGGCCATGGCGGTGATTGCTCCTTGCTGCTGAGGCCTGGGGCAGCACCGGCTGTCCGCTGGGGGTGCGGGCCGCCGGTGCTGTGGTCGCGTTATTTGGAGTTGGAGACGGAGTTGACGGTGCTGGTGGCGGTCTGGACGCCGTTGCCGAGGAGGTCCTGGGCTTTGGTGACGCCGGCCGCACCCCACGGGGTGGCGACCGCGAGGATCCAGAAGAGGGAGACGGCCAGGAACTCCCGGCGCCGGAACGAGCTGTCCTTCTTCATCCAGATGCCGAGGCCGATGCAGCAGAGCACGAACAGGCCGGTGGTGGTGAGCGTCATGGGGTTTCTCCGATTCCCTGGGCGGGGTGAGGGGTGGATTTCAGGCGTCGAGGCGTTCGGTGGTGTGCCAGTCGCGGTCGATCTTGGTGAGCTTGCCGAGGCGTTCCAGGCGTGCGGTGGCGCCGGCAACGTTGGGGGGCTTGAGGTCGGTGACGTCGGCGATTTGCCGGTTGCGGCGAGCCCCGCTGTCGACGGCATGCCAGACCTTCTGGGTGCGGGTCAGGGGCACGAGGTCGTCCAGGTCCTCGTCGTCGACGTCGCTGTCCGGCTGCGTGGTGTGCAGGTCGAAGACGGTGGTGTGCTTAGTGCTCGCGGACTGCTCTTCCTTCAGCAGGTCGCGCAGGAAGGCTTCCTCCTGGGTGGCGTCCAGGTGTCGGTACTCCGCGCGCCGCAGGTATGCGAGGCCGGCGGCCTCGGCTTCGGGGGCGGTCAGCGTCTCCAGGGGGAACTGCCGGGCGACGCGGGCCGGGTTGGTGTGGAACATGGCCCGGGACTGGGTGTATTGGGACTTGCCGTCCGCGATGTAGAACAGGCCGCCCGTCTCGGATCCGTCCGGGAAGCGTTCCGGCAGCGGAGCCAGTCGGAATTCGGGGGTGCGTGAGCCGAGCGACATCACGTCCACGTCGGCGCGCGCCGTGCGGAACAGGGCGATGTTCCCGGACTGGAGCATGTCGCGAATGGCGTTCGCGCTGCTGTCCGATCCGAGGGAGTCCAGGTTCGGGATCTGCACCCAGATCCGGGCTCCGATGCCTGCCGCACGCGAGAGGCGACCCACGCTGGACACGGATCGCAGTAGAGGTTTGAGGTGGTCTGCC
The DNA here is from genome assembly GCF_027158125.1 of Streptomyces sp. H39-C1. Classification (NCBI taxonomy): domain Bacteria; kingdom Bacillati; phylum Actinomycetota; class Actinomycetes; order Kitasatosporales; family Streptomycetaceae; genus Streptomyces; species Streptomyces sp. H39-C1. The sequence continues at coordinate 35,579 of NZ_JAPVLS010000023.1, read as the reverse complement.
TGCGGGTCTTTGAGGACCATCTCGTTGAACTCGTCCCAGGTCACGACCATCGGGGCGAACGGCTCGCCGGGAACGAAGAACGAGCGGCCCTGCTCGGTGTACCCGTCGGCGTCCAGCCAGGCCATCTTCATCTGCTCCGCGTACCGGTACTCGCTGACCCGGTTGGCGCCTTGGCCCATCACCATGGCCCCGAACGCCGACTTCACCAGCCAGTCCAGGTCTCCCATCCAGGGGGCGTACCCGGCGCCTCCCTTGCCGTCGGCCAGCCAGGACACGAATCCGTTGAGGCGTTGGGCGACCTGGAGGTCTTCCTCCAGCGAGGTCTTTCCGGCGCCGGTGGTCCCGGAGCCGAAGGCGTGCACCGCGGACGCGGATGGGCTTTGGGACAGGCCGCGGCGTGTGGGGTCGAACTTCAGCAGGCGCCACTTCGCGGGCTGGCCGTAGATGTCCTTGCCGACGGTGATGTAGCCCTGGTCGTCCATGGTCAGGGCGTCCAGGTCGAGACCGACGCCGGCCTGCAGCGGGTTGCTGCTCATCTCGTTGACTTCGATCCGGCGGGCGTCGAGCACCCGTAGGTGCAGCCGGGAGACGGTGTCTTCGCCTTCCATGTCCAGCGCCTGGGCGATGCTGCGCGGCTGTACGTCGGCGACCGAGGTGCCGCGGCGCGGCAGGAGCAGTTTGAAGCGGCGCCCGAACTCGGTGGGCTCCACGTCGTACAGCTCGCTGCCGGCGTACGGGGAGAACTCGTCCCACAGGGCGGGAAGGCCGTGCAGGTCTGTGGTGTTCTGCGCCCGCAGGCGGACGGTGAGCTTGGCGCGGTTGGCGGGCATGTCGTCGGGTCGGTAGATGTTCACCGCCGCCGGCGGCACGTCGAACGCGATTGATACGGCGTCCTGGCCGACGCCCAGGGCCGCCTTGGCGGTGGCCGAGACGATGACAGCCGTCAGGTGGTCCTCCTCCAGGTGGACGCTGACCAGGCGGGAGGCGGGCAGCGGGCCGCGCTCGCACGCGATCCACTCCTCCCAGCGGGCCAGGTACCAGGCCACCGTTGCTGCCCGGACGGCTCCCGGCGCGGCCGGATCGGGCCGCTGCCACACCCGCAATCCCCAGGATGAGGCGGCGGAAGCGACCACGAGGTGGCCCCACCAGGGCATGTCGACGTACCCGGTCGCGGGGATCGCCGCCAGGGGCCCGGCGCGCAGCGCGAGCTCGGCGGGGGAGTACCGGCGCCACCAGCCGCTCTCCCAGTCGGGCAGCGCCTTCGTCCAGGCGGTGCGCAGCACTTCGCACCGGGCTCGCCGGACGTCGGCCGTCGCCTCGCGTACCAGGGCGGCTCGCTGCTGGTGGTGGTACCAGCCGTCACCGATGCCGATGATCGGCACCAGCAGACCGTCAGTGCCGACGACCGGCGCGTGGTCGTGGTCCTGGGCCAGGCGGCCGCGCATCCGGCGCAGGGTGCGCCGGTAGCCGCGGCGGCTGGTCCGGCACGTCCACTCCCACGGCTCGCCCTGGCCGGGCAGCCAGCGCCACGGGCCGGGCAGGAGGCCCAACGCGGTCCACGCGGCTGCGATGCCGGAGGCTCCGACCGTGGCCACCAGCAGCGGCTCCCCGGTCAGGGAAGCGGAGGCCAGGCCGAGGCCAGCGCCCGCGTACAGGCCGGGGGAGCGCTGCATGACGGCCACCCGCGCGCGCAGCCCGGTCGCTTCCGGGCGTGCCTCGTCGTCCGTGTTGTCCTTATGGGCCGTGGCCGTTGCCACCATCTGGGGTCTCCTCCGATTCCGGATGGGATGAGGGCGGGGCCGCAGTTGCGGCCCCGCCCTCATCGGTGTCTGTGCTGGTGCGTCGCGGGTGGTCTTTAGCGGCGCTGGACGAATTGCCGGTCGGCCATCTGCACGGAGTGCGTTCGGTTGGCGTCCGCCATGCGGCTGTGCTGCGCCTGGGTCTCTTTTTCCAGGCCCTGCGCGGCGGTCGACAGGGAATCGGCGGCGGAGACGATGGCGCCGACGTTGGATGCCATGGCGTCCGACAAGGTCGCGACCTCCATGTACGCGGCCGTCGTCGGCTCGTCGACGTTCAGCACGGTCATCGCCTCGGACAGGTACCGGGCGGAGTCCGCCCGGTCTGAGAACCGGGACTGCAGCCGCTCGACTGCCGCTCGGGTCCGCGCGGCGCGGATCCCGTACGCGGCGGCAGTGGCCAGCACCGCCACATACGTGACGGCTGAACTCAAGCTCTTTCCTACGCTCATGACCGGGCTCCTTGCGTCTCGTAGGACTCGCTGTGCGCGTCGGTGTCCTCACTGTCGACCGCGTCGCTGGTGTAGAAGTCCCGCTCGGCCACGGACTCCATGTCCTGGGCGATGTCGGCGTACACGCCCTGCCCGGCTACCAGGTACGCCTTGGCCTTCACGACGGCCTCGCCCTGGCTGATGGTGTTCTGTGTCAGGGCGTCGAGGGTGCCGGAGATCACCTGGTACTGCTCCTTGCAGCGAGCGACCCAGGCGATGATGCCCGCCCCGGCCCCGACGCTCTGCAGCGCGGCGATCCGCTCGTCACCGCGGCCGATCTCCCGCGCGCAGCGCTGGTGGATCCGGCCGTACACCACCACGTCGTCGTCACACATGAGGGAGAGCTCATCGCTCTCGTCCGAGACGGACTCGTAACTCACCTCGGCCATACGGCCAACTCCATTCCGTTGCTCGACAGTTGACTTCCGGCCACTGGGCTCGGCAGATTCCGGCTCCCCCTCCGGGGTGCGGGGAGCCGGGAGGACCGGGGCAGGGCCGCCTGCGGCCGCGTCCAGAGCTGTTGGGGCCGCTGGGGTGCCTGGGGCGCCGTCGCCGTCTCCTGGGGGCTCTACGGCCGGCTCGGGCAGCTGCTGCGGGCCGTCGGGCGCCGGGTCCACCGGCTTGACCAGGCTCACGCCCTTGCGTGGCCCGTCGCCGGTGGACGGCGGGTGGGCCGGCATCGGAGGAACATCCGGTGGAGCGACGGCCGGCGGCTCAGGGGCCGGGGCCGGTTCGGGTTTCGTGTCGGCCCGCCGGCGCCTGATGTACTCCCTCACCGCCGAGCGCCCGGTGTCCCTGACCCAGTGCACGCCCTGTGCGGTCCGGTCACCGAGGAAGCGCCCCATCGGGGTCGCTACCCGGGCGATCGGAGTGTGACCCCGGTACCCCGACCGAAAAGCCTCAGGAACCGTGGCCGGCACCGGCGCAGCCGGCGCGGACCGCCGATTTCTCGACGGTGATCCGCCCGCCGGATTCGGCAGGGGGGTGCCGTGCGTGTCGGCGATCCGTTGCACGGCCCTGTCGTGCCGTACCTGTTCGCGCATTAAGGCGCGCTGCGCCGGGCTGATGCCCAGCTTCGCCTGTTCGCTCTGCGCCCCGGCGGCCCACGCCACCAGGACGGCGGCGAGTAGAACTTCCATCGCTTCCCCTCACGGTCTGCGACCGGGGAAGTGAACGTCTGCCTCGTACGCGTACGTACGCGTATACAGCCTGCCGACGTTCACTCTCACCCGGAGTGAATGAACGAGTGAACGATCACCGTGAGTAGCGGTCGGTGATCTGTTGGAGGGCGTCGCCGACCTCGCGCCAAGCGCGGGTGGCGACTACGGGATCGACCCCGCGCAGCACGCCGCGCAGCCGGTCCAAACGCTTGACCGCGCCCTCTTTCGGAGAGCGGCCATCGGCCTTTCGGATCTCTCGGGTCCAGTACGCGGCTCCGCCCATCAGCCCTGCTTTCTCTCTCCGATCGGTCCTCCGATGTGGCGCTCACCGGGTCTGCTCGCCGGGTCTGCCGGGGATCTCGTGGATCTCCGCTCACCGGGTCTGCTCGCCGGGTCTGCCGCCGTGGTGCTGACTGCTTCCGGCAGTCGCAGCGAAGGCCAGCCCGCTTTCCTGCCGGGCTGGCCTCCGCTGGTGGTGCCGGACGTCCTACGCGTGCGGGCCGGCCTCCTCCTCGTCCTCTTCGTCCAGGTTCATTCCGTCGTCGCAGTGGCTGGATTGCGTCGTTGAGTCCTCCTTGGACATCAGCTCAGCCCAGGTGCGGCGCACCCTCCGCTCACCTCCGACGAACCCCGCGTTGCGGAAGGCAGTCGCGGCCTGGCGATACGACAGCGGCGGGTCTTCGCGGTAGCGCAGGTGACGCAGCACCACGACAAGTTGCTGATTGCTCAGCCGCTCGCCCGCCAGGGGCGTGGGCACACCCGCGACGACCGCGACCTGTTCAAGCGTCACGGTCATCTCCAGCGCCCGTGACGGCTCCGGGTCCGTGACACCACCCGGAAGAGTCACTGCCGTGTGACCCGTGACGGATGCCGCATCCGTCACGGCTCGCGGTGCACTGTCCGTGGCAGGGCCCGTGACGCCGTCACGGTCGGCGTCCGTCACGGGCACAACCCGGTGTGACGCTTCCTCGGTCATCTGCCCGCTGACCTGCGTGACTGCCATCGTGACGCCCCCTGTCCGGGGCGGGCCGGCGGGGGGCAGAGCAGCCGGATCCGTCACGGGTGCGGCCGTGGCGGTGTGACGGATGGCGGATTCTGTCACGGGTGCTGTGACGGATCCGTCACGCCCCGCCTCCAGCGCGAGGGCAGGTGTGACGGCCGCCGTGACGGCGGGTGGGACGGCCCCTGCGAACATGCCGGCCAGTGCCGCGTCGGCGCCAGCCGTCATCCGGTCGCGCTGGACCGTGACGAAATTCGCGCCGAGCCCGTCGTCACCCCGGCCGACCTTCCGTGCCAGACGCCACGACTTCCGCTCCGCCCGCTTGCGGGACTTCTCCTCCGGGTGGTTCGCGGCCAACGCCCGCTGGACGGACAGCCGCTGCATCGTGACGGCGTTGCGGCGCTGCGCCTCGATGTCAACGCCGGTGCGGTAGACCACGATCCGCCGCGCCAGCAGACCCATCCCTTCGGCTGACACGCACATCGCCATTGGGGTGATGGCGAAGACCACCGCATCCGTCGTGTTCGCCGCGACGAAAGCTCCGGTGCCGGAAGCAGCCGCAGGTAGCGTCCACAGCCCGATCCGCACGACCGTCGGCGAGGACTGGCCCAGCAGGGTCAGTCCGACCATGACCAGCGCCAGGATGAGGGTTGCTCCCTCGCCGGCGGCGACGACGCCCAGCGCCGTCGCGGAGCGGTGGAAGACGGTGGTGATGTTGGTGTAGGTGCCCCAGCCGCCCAGGCCACCGAACACCACCATGGGGATCGTTGCGCCCCCAAGGATCAGCGCTTGGCCTCTGGTCAGGGTCTTGTCTGGTGTGGAATCCATTGCCGTCCTTCCTTCTTCTCATGGGGAGTGCTCAGAACGGCGCGGCCTCGGCCGCCAGCCCAGCGACCTCGCGCAGGCGCTCGCGCTGCTTCTCGATTTCGTCATTGAGTGACTCGACCAGCGGCGTTTCCCGGCCCCAGTACGAGGCGGGGTTGTAGGCGTCAACGGAGTCGATCCGCCAGGCGCTCGAATCCAGGCCGAGCTCCTGAGCGATCTCGGTCAGGTGCAGTGCCTCGTCGTGCCCGGCCGCACCGATCTGGTCGGCCGCCATCCGGGCAAGGGTCTCGGCCACCTCGTCCCAGGCGGCGGCTGCGGCCTTCGCGGCGCGCTCCGCGTCGGTCAGGCTCAGCAGCTGCGCACGCCACCTGCCGTCCGCGGTCTCCCAGAAGCCCTGGAACACGCGATGCAGTTCACCCCGCGCGGTCGTCCACGCGTTCCACAGCGGCGCCGCCTTGCGCAGCACGGGGGCGGCCTCGAGCCGCAGCCGGGGGAACCGTCGCCGCCGTGTACTGCCGATAGAGCGCACTGCGCTGATCCCGGGTGATCCCCGTGTCGTCGTAGACACGCACCGGCACCTCCGGCTTGGGTTCACGGCCAGTGAAGCCCCCGAAGGAGTAGACGAAGTCACCCGCGTACCGGCCGGGCGCGACGCTCTGAAAGAGCGGGTGGTTGTACTGGGTGACGTCGGTGACGACCAGGGCGGGCGGCGGGGGCGCTAGCTGTCGGGCCAGGCCGGTCTCGTCCAGCGGGTGCTTCAACGCGATGATGTGCGGCATGTGATCCTCCTGCGATCGTGACCTCGGCCGCTTCCCCGACCGAGCAGGCAGAAGGCCGGCCGCCCGTCTTACGGGCGGCCGGCCTGGAACGTTGTGTGGTGCGAACGCGAACGAACTGAGGGTGGGGTGGCTGACAGTTCCCCGCCCGGCCCGGCCCCGTGGCGTAGGGCTGGGCCGGACGGGCACCCGTCAATCGGTGCGGAGGGTGGTCTATGCGATGTCCGGAGTTGCCAACGGCTTCATGCGCAGTTCGGCGAGCGCGATTCCGACCGTGGCGCAGGAACCCGAGCAGTAGTAGCGGGTGGGTTCGGTACTTCCGGTCACCTGGACGCGGACCCAACCGCGGCGTTGCCCGGAGGCCCGGTTGCCCGCTTCCCCGCCGCAGCCGTTGACCGGGCAGGCGCCGGCCGGCACCGGACGGCGACCTGGCCGGACAATGCTGCTGCCCTCGCCCTGCAGGCCGCCGTTCCACTGCCGTTGCGCGCTGCTACTGCGCGCCCTGGCCGGCTTGCCGGACTGGGCGTTGGCGTCCCGGGCTGCTTGCAGGCAGCCGCAGGCCTCTGTTGCGGCGACCTTGCGGTAGGTGTGCTGCCGGTATCCGCGCAACGACCCGTGAGCGATTCCAGCTTCCTGGCCGATGACGCTCATCGCCGTCGTCCCCGGCCCGGAGTCGGTGTGGCCACGGACACCGCGGACAGGGCGGCCGCCTCGTTCATCGCGCGGAGATTCTTCGCGGCTTGCTGCCGTGCCGCCTCCATGTCGGCCGCGGCCGCGCGCCGGACGTCGTCGTTGCTCATCGCTCACCGCCCGACCGGCGGGCGGCAACAGCGGCCCGCCGTTGCCGCGCGGGACGACTGGACGGCTGACCGGACGTCGAGCCACGGTCCGCGTTCAGGACGTCCGAGGCCACAAGGCACTGGCAGGTCCAGAAGCCACACAGCACGCAGGCGTCGTTGGCGTTGGCGGCCGCCGACCTGCCGAGAACCAACAGCGCCGGCACGGTGGTGCCGGGCGCCATCTCGTCGAGCGTGCGCCGGGCGCGGCGCCCGGCCGAGGCGGCCCGGGAATTGCCATCGGCCACCAGGTCACGAATCAACTGATGGAACATGTCGGTCTCGTCGCGCTCCGGCCCGCGACGTTTGTCCTCGTCCTCAATGTCGCCGTAGACGCCGTCCACCGGTGCCAGGCGGGTGCGTGTCATGCTGAGCATCAGGTCCTCCGATTCAGGTCCTGGACAGCCCCGGGGCCGTAATCCCTGGGGGTGTCGCGATCACTCCCCAAGTGGGGAGTCGACTGCTGTACGAGCAGCCACGGCCGCCGCCGCCCCGAGTTCGTCGGGGCGGCGGCGGCCGTGGTCGTTCGTCGCGGAATGGCCTGCGACGCGTTGGTCAGCTGGTGTCGCGTGCGTCCAGCTCATCCATAAACGCCTCGTATTCGGCCTGGTCAGATACCTCGTACGCGTCGTGCATCGCCTCAGTTCCGGTCTGATCCTGCTCGTCGCTCATGAGGTTCCCGTGCGTGTTGTGGCGGTCATCTGCGGGCAGTTGGTCCGGCGTGGAAGAGCTGGTGGGGCGCTAGCCCCAGCGGATCGGCTGTCAGACGAACAACCGGCCCCGGCCACCCCCTTCGATGCGGGGCGGCCGGGGCCGTGGCTGCTCGTCTCGATGTGCGGGTCAGGCGGCCGACGTGGACGGGTCCCTCTGTGCGTATCGCTTGCCCAGTTCGGCCTGTCGCCGTTCGTGCGCCTTCACGTCCTGCGGCGTCAGCGGGAGCTCGGGGCCGCGGAACTCGGAGAGCGACCCCGGGGTGCGCTCCGCGCATCGGTTATTCGCCCTCTCGACCACCCTGCCGCCGTGCTTGGCCCACTGCTCCTTGCGGACGGCCGGCGCCGCATGCTTCCTGGCGATGCGCTGATCCTGGCGCTCCAACTGTTCGCGGGCCTCGCGGCGGGCGGGCTCTTCCTGGAGGGCGAGGACGTAGCGGCGGGCGAGGATGTCGCCATCCGTGCAGTGCTGAGCGCCGACGCACTTCGTGCACCCCTTGCGGTGGGCGAGGTAGGACTGGCGGGCCGTCTCCAGCGTGACCTCCGACCTCATCCGAAAGACCGGGGCGGCGGGAGCCGGGAGCGGCTTGTAGAACTGCTGGGCCGCGCGCCGGTTGTCCTGCGGCATCGCGTCCCGCAGCAGGCGGTCCTGACGGACCTGCCACCGCCGCACGTCGATGTCGATGTCGACCACTTGGTTGCTGCCGGGGCAGCGGTCGGGCTTCTCGTCGCTGACAGGGTGCTCGCGAATCTTGAAGTCGTAGTCCCCCATGATCCTGCGCCAGGTCCGGCAGTCCGGGCAGGCGATCGACTTCGTCTCGCCCGGTCGGACGTTGAAGTCTTCCGGGGCGATGGTGCTGAGCTGGAGCGCCTCGCGGCGGTTGCTGCGCTCGGTCCGAACCCGACCGGGACGCCTATGGTTCTTCGCCATCACGATCTCCTTCTGACAGGTGGAGCGAGTGCTGCTCTCTCTGCCACGCCAGGCCAGCCTTACGGCCGGGTGGTCCTGACGGACAGACAGCGCAACAGCGCGCTGTTCGAGGTGGATCAGGCGGAGCTATTCGGTACAGGCGCCTCGGCCGGGGGAGCGCGGGCTACAACCCCATTGCCGCCGCCCGAAAGCGGTGACTCCTGCTGTTTTGCGGTGGTGCTGTCCTACAGGGGAGCCGTCTCCGGCGTCCCACCACCAGGCCCGCGTCTCAGCGGGCCTCGTAGAAGGCGCCGGCTCAGCTGCTGATTTGGGCGTACTGCGCGGCGCGAACCGCAGGGACTCTGAACTTGCCAGCGCCCGCTCCGTTATCAGTGGTAGGGACCTTATGGATCGTGGTCATGAGGCGAGACCTTCGATCAGTTCGGACGTGCGGCTGTTCTGCAGGTACTGCTCGACCTGTGATTCAGGAACGCGGTAACCCCGGGGCCGGATCTTGCCGCGCCCCATGCGGTGGGCAGGGAGACGTCCGCTGCCGATGAGGTTGTAGACGGTCGACTTGGAGACGCGGAGCCGGGCGACGACTTCAGCAACAGTCAGGAATGGGTCCGGGCCTTCGGCCACGTTCTCTGTGACGAGCGGGGAATCGTGGCTCATGGAGGCTCCCGATTGGGTGTAGACGAGGCGAAGTTACGAAGCATGGACTTAGACGTCCAAGTTCTTCGTGTTCCAACAGTGCGGCAACTTCCACGTCTAAGTCAAGGACGGCAAGCACAAATCGCGAAACGACCGCAAAAAGGGCCCCCACCAAGCGGCGGAGGCCCTGCAAGCGACGAAGGTTCGACTAGGCGTCGATCACGTAGTCCAAGATGTAGGCGCTGGCGTCGAGCACCATCTCGTTGACCTCCACGACCCGACCTTCGGCCGTGACTGCTACGCGGACGATGATGACCACTGGCGTACCGGGGCTCAGCTGCAGCCAGACCTTCTCCTGCCGGTTCGGCATCCGGATCCGCAGTTCTTCCTTGAATCGAGCCGGGCCAAACCCCAGCTCTCCGAGTCGCGCATAGATCCCGCCATCGCCAGTTTCGATCTCTGCGATGGCGGTCCCGTCGGCGATCTCGGCCGGCAGGTAGGAGTCAGACTTCAGGACCGGTTTGCCATCAATGAGGTAGCGGCGACTGCGGCGCACGACCGCCTCACCTCGGCGAATGCCGAGCGCTTCCGCTACTCGAACGGTTGCCTCGATGCGCTCAACCTTCGCATCGGCCACAGTGGGGGTCTTGTCCTGGACGTCAATCGCCCACATGGACACGCCAGCACCCCAAACCTCCTGCGACAGCCTCCGGTTCGCCGGACGTCGGATCGGCTTGAATTCGCGGACCCTTGTGGCAGCCCCCTGGGTCGCCGTCGTGAGCCCTTCATCCCGGAGCCGCCGAAGCGCCTTGGTAACAGTGTCGCGACCGGCACCGAACTCGGTCATCACGTCGGCCTCACTCGGCACCTTGGCACCCGGGGGCAGCTCGCCGCTCTCAATGCGCTCGCGAAGAGCGTCGGCGATGGCCTCATAGCCAACGCCTGCTGCGCGCTTCCTTCCCGGCACGGCACCTCCTGGTCCGATGCTTCTACTGCAGGATGCCCATGTCGCGGGGGCACCCAATACTTGACCTAGACGTTGAAGTGGGCAACTGTAAGTTCCAGCAGTCCCACGAGTCTGCAACCTAGCAATCATTACCGCTGGCCTGCGACAACGGGTCGCACGCCGAACGGACGAGTCTGTATGCCCGCAATCAACTGTACGCACCACATCCACGTCTAACACCTAGCTGGCACTGCAGACCAATGCCTCTGGCCGCTGAACGATCACCTCCGGGAACCCCTAGGCCTTGGCGCGCAGGTGTGGATGAAAAGTTCTTGGAGTGACACGCGGTCAAGGCGCGTGCAGAGGGATTGCTTTGATGTATCTTTCGTCGAATCTGTTGATGATCCGGGGAGGTCTGGTGTCCGAGCTGCTCGAGGCCGTAGACGCGTTGCTCAACCGTCCCGCTGACCTGCCTGCGCCGCCGGTGCGGGGACGGCTCCGCAGAGCGGATCGGCTCACGCAGGAGCAGGTAGCCAAGGCTCTCGGCGTAAAGCGCCTGGCCGTCGTGAGGTGGGAGGCCGGGAAGACCGAGCCTCGCCCCCCATACCGGGAGGCTTACGCCCGCCTACTCAGGGGTCTTGCAGCCAAATACCCTGCAGCGCTCGCCGAACCTGACCAGGCCGAAGCCAGTTAGAAGATCGTGATGACCGCACGCGCGCCATAAAACGCGAAGCGGCCCCCGTCGCCACAACGGAGGCCGCTCCCTAGCGATCGACTCGAAGACTTCCAGGAACCCGAGTCGGAGCAGTGAGGGTGACCTCGCCTGCCGGGTGTGCCCGTGGACCTTGCGGTCCGCGTGGTCACCTACCCCCAGGATAGGCACAGCTCACCAGATAGCCAGTGCAGAGCACCTTTTCGCCCTGTTTGTCTGGTCACATCAGCTGCTCCCGACTCCCCGATTAGGGGAGATCCACCTCATGTACCACCAGCTCCACCGCCGCAGCCCGCCGGCCGCGGAATCCATCCCGGCAAAAAAGATCCAGCCGGGATGTCACATTGGCCGGGCTGCCGGCACTTCCCCGGGTATGACCACTTCTCTGCCCAGAACCGCTGCAGGGCCCGTCCGGTCCCGCCCGGCCGTCGCGCCGCTCCTTGATCATGTTTTCCGCCCTGCTGTCGCTGCGGGACGTTCGCGGTCTCGCCTGTTGTTCCCTGCCGGCAACCCGCAGTCTTCGCTCGGCCGCGGCGGGGGTGCTCGGTGAGTTCTCAGGCTTTCCGTCCGGCCGAGGTTTCCCTTGGCCTGGACTATGTCGAGTTCGATGCCCGTCTGGCGCGTGATGGTGAGTGCAAGACCGTGGTGAAGGCCACCTACATGGCGCTGGCCACGTTTGCCGACACCGATGAGCACACGACCATGAGCCCGGCCACTCTGGCCGGGCTCTCCGAGGAGGCGCGGCGGGCACTACTTCCGTACCGGTCCTCGATCGGCGCGCGGGTGGGGCGCTCGGTGGACACCGTGGACAAGGCGAACCGCGAGTTGGTGGAGCGGGGGCTGCTGCTGATCGCTCCGCAGGGTTCGGCGTCGGGTGAGCGGGACGCGAACGTCTATCACCTGACCGATCGGGAACAGTGGGCCCGCCGCGTGCTGGAGCGGGCGCAGTTGCGGGATGCGGCGCTGGCCGCCGGCCAGCCGTGGCCGGCGCGTTCGACCGGCCCCTACGTGCCGCGGGTCCGGCGTGACCCGGGGTTCGATTTCATCAAGCTGGATGCTCCGACCGTGGCCAATGGGGCGAAGTCCCCGAATTACAAGGCGGTGTACGCAGCGGTGGCGACGTTCGTTCACGGCAAGCAGCGCACCAGCAGCGACCGCCCGCCGACGTACAAGGAGCTGTGCGCGTCCACAGGCCTGGGGCGCAGCACGGTGGCCGCGAACATCTCCGAGATGGCCGACGACGGGCTGCTCCTGATCACCGAGCGGTACGACGAGGAGAACGGCGGGCGCCTGGCATCCGCATACACGCTCATGGACGGGAAGTGGTGGGCGCAGCGAGCCCTGAAACGGATGCGGGATGCAGAGGAGGAGCACATCCGGGAGAACGACCTGGCAGAGGGGGTGGCCGCACCAGCTGGACGGGGGTGGCCGCATGAGCTGGACGGGGGTGGCCGCACCAGCTGGACGGGGGTGGCCGCACCAGCTGGACCCCATTACAAGAAGGTGTTCAGAAGTAGGTCAGAGACGGGGTTGGCTGACGCCGTAGGCAAACCTGCGGGTGGTTTTGCGCGTGCGGGTGCTCGTGACGGCGCGGCCGCCGAAACCGGGACAGCCGGTGGCGGCTGCGCCGCGTCACCACCAGCGATCCCTCCTCAGCCCCAGCGCCAGGCTTCACGCAGCCCAGGGACTAAGACGCTCAAGACGAGCCCCCGGAAGAGCTCTGCGGGCTTCGAGATGGTCCGGGCAGCGATTCCGCCTGAGGTCGCCCGCCCCGGAACGCGCCTGTACCCAGGCCTTCACCGGGCGATCAACGACCTGCTGTGCGGGAACAGCGCCGCGGGCATCCCGCGCCGGACTCCGGAACAAGTCATCGCCCGGCTCAACCGCCGCTGGTTCGGCATGCAGGCCGCCGAACGCTCCCTGCCCACCTACCGCGGTTGTGCCCGGTGCACCACCTCCGGCTGCAAAGCCGCCCGCCGAAACCAGGAACACCCTGAGGGCTGCGACCGGATCATCAACCGCTGCTCCTGGCTGGCGGCTGCACTCCTTGAGCAGGACTGTCCCGACCCGGCGTGCGAGGACGGTGTGCTCCTCGATTCGGGCACGGACTGCCCCGACTGCGAGCAGCGGAAGGCCGAGAGGCGGGCCGTGGAGCGAGTTCGGGTCGAGGCCGAGGAACGCATGGCACGGGAGACCGAGACATCAGCTGGACGACAGGCCGCGCACGAGCGCCACGCAGAAGCTGCGGCCGCGGAGGAGTACCGGGTAGGCCAAGCGTTGGCCGCAACCGGGGCGTTCGGTCGGCTGTTGGAGCATCAGATCCGCCAGCACATGGCGGCGTGGCGCGACCGGAACCTGGCCCCTGGCAGTCCACCCGGCTTCGGTAGGCATGGTGTGAGCGATGCTCCTGGTGTCCCCGTAAAACGGCCTGAGCATGCTCCTCGCTAACGATCACCCGCACTCTGGCCAAAGGGGTCTCCGGGGTGCAGATCGGCCAGCAGAACAGCGTGAAGGCGCGGACCGGCAGGGGCATCAGCAACAGCTGGCAGGCGCTGCGCAGAGACCACCCGCTGCTCAAGACGTTGTGCACGAGCCGGAGCGCCGGTTCTGACGGTCAGCGGCGACGGTCCGCGCTACAACGGATCACGAGGTAGCCGCCGTCGGGCGAACGGACCAGGCCCATGGACGGTTGGTCGGGCGAGGCAGGTCCTGAGTAGGACCGTGGTGCCGGCCCCCATCGTCAACCAGGTCGCACCACCTTCGTGGTAACGGTCCCCTCCCGCTGCCATGGCGGTGCTGGGCCGGAGTGTCGTGGGGCTGGGCTGCGCCCACATGCGCATCGGCTTCCCCGCCCCTGGCTGCGGCCGAACGATGGAGCGGTGGCCCCGGGGTCTGACGCAGTGGTCAATGTGCACGACGTGTCCTCGGGTAGCCCTCGTTTCTGCTATACCGCCGTTATTGCCCGGTATCCGCCAGACGGAGTGTGCCTACGTGATCTATGACTGCGCTATCTGCGTTCAGCCGGTCGCTCTCCATCCGGAGGCAGGTATTTCGATTGCGGGAGTGACCAAGGGAGGGCCCGACATCTGGGTGTGGGGCCCGTACCCGATTCACCCTGGCGTGTGCCGCAGCAGCCTCGTCAGCCCGTATGATCGCGAGCTCGACAGCGGAGATGAGAGCTACGTCTTCGCGGATGTGACCGTGCCGGCGGGCACACCGAAGACCGACCAGCTGCTCGCCCATTGGACGAAGGCGCTGCCCGGTTCGGTTGCCCACCGCTTCCCCCGGCAACTGTCCCGATACGGCTCAGACCACCAGATCGGGCGGGAAACGCCCTGGCCCGCGATGGACTCTCTGCTGGACCTGCGCCCCGCTCGTTTCGTGTGCCTTGGCACGCGCGCGCGCAGCAGGGAGGCAGAGGCCGGCTACGACATTGCGGTGCACACCGCGGCCCAAGGGACCCAGGTGGTGCTCTTCGCGCCCGCGCTCACGCCGCGCAACCACGTAGCGGGCCTGACGGTCGACCGGACCCAACCGCTGACCCCCGACCACGTGAAGGGGGTGCTCGCCTCGATGCGCGCGCACGGCGTGCGCGTGGGTCTCGTCGTCATCGACCGCCTGCAGCTCATGCACGTCGATTCCACGACCCGGCTCTACGGCCCGGACGAGGACCGCGATCCGGACGAGCCGGAGGTGTTCGTCCCGCAGCGCCCGGTGCGGACGGAGGACGACGTGAACGAGGTCGGAGTGGAGTTGAAGCGGATCGCGATGGCCGCGGAATTTGAACAGCCGCCGATCCTGCTGCTCGCCCGGCTGGAGCGGCCGCGGCGCACCGGTGTGCCGTTGGAGCTCGCCGACCTCGGTATCGCTGCAGAACTGGAATACCCCGCCGACGCGGTGCTGCTACTCGACCGCACAGAACCTGGCAAGGTCAGTGTCCTGGTGGCCAAGGATCGTTCGGGGCCAGCACCCGACCGCCTGACGGTCGACTGGTAGCCCCCGCGCAAGTCGACTTCGCCGCCTTGCCGACTTCGCTCTCACGGAGTGTCATGCCGCTAAACCGTCCCGCGTGGTTTTCCGCCATGAATATTTGGTGGCTGCCTGCCGTCGGCGAGGACATCGCCGCGCGCGTCACGCCCTTGGGTGTCGACGAACACCGGCGACTTCACCTGGCCTGCAACATCGTGGCGTGGAGAACTCAGCTACGGCTCTTGCACGAACCGCTCCTGATCAGGATCAAAACGCACATACCGGACCAGGGCATGTCCGAACTCTGCATCGTGCCGCACCCAGGGACCCAGGGATGACCGAGGCGGACACACCTCAGCGCGCACCCGATCGACCGCCAGGACCGCAGGCACGGACGAGAAACGGGCATCGCCTGACAGCCTCACGGAAACCTACAATGGCGCTGTCGCATCGCAACTCGATCATCTCTCGGTCACCGTGCCCCGCGAGGAGCACGGCCTGAGGTCGACGCATACCGCGGGGAAGTCTTATGGCTGGTGCTGTCATTCGTTGTCCCTCCTGCCCGGACCATCCGACCCTTCCCGGAGCCCCGGATAGCGACACTCGCAAATGCATCCGATGTCAGGGAGAAAATCGGTGGCTGGCCTCGCCGCACCCCAGCGACCACCTGTGCGATGTGTGCCGCACGGAGTGCCCCCGCTGCGATGCGCCGACCGGGCGCGACACCGTGGGCCTGTGCCGGACCTGCCGCGGCCTGTGCCGCACCTGCGACGGAACGCTGCCTAAACAGACCGAGGAACCCGTGCGCTGGCACCGCCCCCTGCCGGCCGCCGCCCCCGGAAAGCCGGAGCGCCGCTCGCGTCACTTCTTCTCCTCCACCTGGAAGCGGGACCTGTGCGACGACTGCAAGCACAGTGAGGGCTTGGCCCGGGAGCAGCGCGTGCTGTTCGCCCTGCCCACCAAGGTGATGCGGGCCTGCGGCGGCATGGCGCCGGCCAACGTCATGCGGCTGATCCGCGCCGAGCTGGAGTACCGGACGCCCCAGCAGCTGATCGACCGTATCGAGCGGCGCTGGTGGGGTGGCTGGTCGAATCGCCCCTTGACCGACGCCGGTGACGAGGGCAGTTGGGAGGCCTACGGGCCGGACAACGTGGCCCTGTGGCTGGTTACCCCGACGCAGTGCGACGGCGACTGCGAGGACGGATGGGTCCGGGACAATCCCGATGAGCAGTGCCCGGTCTGCCACCCGCCACGCCCACACCGCCCGCTGGTCGAGCCGATGAGCCCGGTCGCCGAGGACATGATGGCCACGGCACGGTCCGTCGTCCGCGATACCCAGGCCCCCCGTTCCCGGGCGGAGTACGTCCCTACCGCGGCGACCGAAACCCCGGCGCAGGAGGCTGAGCGCGCCCGTCAGCGGGCAGAGCGCGACCGCAGGAACGCCACGAAGCGGGACCGGGGCGAGATCACAGCAGTGCACGAGGCGCAGGACCCCGTCTGGGCGGCCGCGGCCAAGCGGGCCCGCGAGGAACGGCAGAACCGCGGGCGGGGCCCTGGCCCCGAGCGGTAAGGCGGAATCGGCGAACACCCGGATCAGTCGGCCGCATCGTGAACGAAGGATCAGCCGCGGTTGGCGGCCTCCAGCCGGCCAGCAGCAGGGGAGGGACGAGGTGGCTCAAGTGCCAGTACCGCCAGCCGTCGCCGGTGAGGGCGACCTGGTGCGCCGGGCCATGCAACACGCCCGGCAAGACGCCCGCCGCCGATCATTTGTCGCCGCCCGATCCAACGTGCACGCCAAGCCCCCCAGATCGGGGAAGCGCCGGCCGGTGCTGCTGCGCGACGCGATCACAGAACTGCTGGCACGAAGGGGCTGGCACAATACAGAAACCATGATCGTTATGGGCCAGTGGGCCACGCTCGGCGAGGATCTCGTCGCCCACTTGGTGCCGGTCGGTTTCGATTCGGCCACCGGTACCCTCCAGATCCGGGCGGACTCTTCCGCCTGGATGACACAGGCCCGTTTGCTCGCCCCGTCGCTCGTCCAGTGGATGAACCAAGCCCTGCGCGCCGACACCGTGCGCGAGATCGTCATCGCCGGGCCGCCCTCCCGCCAGCAGCCCGCCCCTGCCAAGGCTCCCGCCACGAACCGTAGGCACAGCGTGGCCCCGTCCAGCCCGCACGACCCGCAGCCCCCGCTAACCGGACGGCAGCCGGCCGCACCGGCGAGGCCCGGCTCAATGGCCCGCTCGGAGCACAACCCCCCGCCTACGGACCCAGGAGACACCGAGGTCCTCGCCGCGATGCGCCGACAGGCCGCAGGGACACCACGGGAACCCGAGCACCTGTTCGCCCGCAGCCTGGAGCTCCAAGCACACCGGTCCCAGAACCCGCGCTCAGAAGCCGATGACGTGCGCGCCCGCGCTCTGGCCAGGGCTTGCTCCGAGAAAGCCCTTCTCTCCTAAAAGGATCAACCCGCGTGCTTCGGCTCGCTACGCTGGCCTGAGCGCCGAGGACCAGGGCCTCGCTGCTGACGAAGAGTGGGGGCGGCGTGACCGAGGACGAGACCGAACCGGCAAGCCCGCCCCACGACCTGCCCGCGGAGAAAGCTGTCCTGAGGGCGATGCTGCGGTCCCCGGAGGCCGTCGCCGACATCGTCGAAATCCTCGTAGGCGACGACTTCTACCGCCCCGCCCACGAGACGATCTACACCACCATCTTGGAGATCTACGGACGGGCCGAGACCGCCGACCACGCCAGCGTCGGTACTGAACTGGAACGGCTGGGCAAGTTGGAGCAGACCGGCGGCCGCGGCTACCTCCTCACCTTGCTCGACGGGGTCGGCCACGCCGGGCCCTGGATCAAGGAAGCCGAGCGTGTTCAGGCGATGGCGGTGCTGCGGCGTATGAAGCAAGCAGCCGCCCAGATCGAGAACCACACCGCCGAAGGCACGGCCGAGAACCTGGACCGTGTCATCGACACCGCCCAGGCGGAGTTCTTCGCGGCGACATCCCGTCGCCGGATCCGGATCCCCACTGCCCACCCGCTGAGCGAAATCCTGGAGGGCGCCCTCGACGAGATCGAGGCCGTCGGCAGCCGGCAACACGGCGGACCCAGCGGTATCCCCACCGGCTTCACCGATCTCGACTTGCTGACCGGCGGCCTCTATCCCGGGCAGCTGATCGTCATCGCCGGCCGGCCGGCCATGGGCACAAGCACCCTCGGACTGGATTTCCTGCGGGCCGCGGCCATAGGAGAGAACCGGCCCGCCGCGCTGTTCTCGATCGAGGCCCGTCGCCTGGATATCACCCAGCGCCTGCTTGCTGCCGAGTCCCGTGTCGCTCTGCACCACATGCGCGGTGGAACCATGACCGACGAGGACTGGGCCCGTCTGGCCCGGCGCATGCCGGACATCTCCGCCGCCCCCCTGTTCATCCAGGACGACCCCTACTCCAGCTTCACGGAGCTCCGCGCCCACTGCCGGCGCCTGCACCACCAACACGGCCTCGAACTCATCGCGGTCGATGACCTGCAGCTGCTCAACTACGGCACCCGCCCCCTCGGATCCCGCTATGAGGAAGTCTCCGAGATCTCCCGCTGCCTCAAGCGCCTGGCGAAAGAACTCGATATCCCTGTCGTCGCCATTTCCACCCTTAATCGCGGCCCCGAACAACGGATCGACAAAAAACCGCTCGTCAGCGACCTTCGTGACTCCGGTGCGTTGGAGGACAACGCCGACCTTGTCATTCTCATCCATCGCGACGACGCCTATGAGAAGGACTCTCCTCGCGCCGGAGAAGCGGATCTGATCGTTGCCAAGCATCGGTACGGCCCCACCGCCACCATTACCGTCGCGTTCCAAGGCCACTATGGACGGTTCGTCGACATGGCTGGGAGCTAGCCCCCGACGTGTAGGCTCACATTCCCGATGTCCCTTTCTCGTTAGCAGTGGCCCTTTTCTGGCCCAAGGGACAAGACAGTGAGACGAACTCCTGTCTGATCGTTCGCCCGTAGTAGTGCTGATCCCGGTCTCGACGAGTCTTCACTATGTGGACGGGCAGATCGACGAGAACCGGCCCTGGCCGACGACGGGTGTCGATGTCTTCTAGCCATCGAGCACGGACTGGCCTGCCTCAGCCCGCGTCCGGCGCCTGGGTGTCGTCGGATACTGTACTGGTCCCCGAGGGCCCGGGCGGTGGGTTGGCAGGCTTCTGCGGCGCGATCCGGGCGGTTACTGTGCGGGTGTCTTGTAGGTCTCGGACGTCGCCGAATTCGCGCTCAACGCGCTTGCGGCGGCGGAAGGGCCAGATACCTCGCATTGCGGGGTCTCCTCATTGTCGGGGTGTGAATTAGGGGTGTAGCCATTCGACGATGTCACCGTCCTTGAGTGACACCCAGACCCCGGCAGTCGCGTTCACCTGGTCGCCGATTGTGCCGTCCGGGGCGATGTGGTGCTGGTCCTCGATGAAGATGTCGCGTGGCTCGGGGTAGGTACTGACGAACGATTTGGTGGCGAACCAGCCGCCGACCCATCGGCCGTCGCCGAGCCTGATTCGCACCCACCGGCCTTCCAGCCTGCTGGCGACCTGATCCCACGCCGTCGGCACGGGTGAGTTCGTGGTGCCGCGCGTTGGCACTCTGACCGGGAACCGGCCCATCACCGTCGCCTGGCGCCAGCGTGGCTCTCCGTGTCGGAGGTAGGCGAGCAGTGCTGGGACGAGTAGGCCAAGACAGAGGACGGCGAGGGCGCCGAGGCGGGGCTGCGACCGCAGGGTGTCAGTACCCTCAGTGACCCATCTGACCGCTACCTTGCCGAGTACCAGCAGGTACATAGTGTCGAGGAGGATGCTGACAAGCATCGCCTGCAGGACCCGGGGCGTCCAGTCGCGGTCGTGGGGGCGGGTACCGGAGACGGTCGCCCGGACTACGCCGTAGACGATGCCGGGCAGGACGAGCACCAGGAAGACGGCGACGGCGTACGTGGTCGTGGGGATGGTCATTGGGGTCCCTCGTCGGCCGGCCGGTTCGCGCTGTCGAGCCCCTCGGCCCAGTCCCGTAGCTCGTTGACCGCAGTACCAAGGTCAGCAGGAAGCTGCTCGCCGGGCCCGGCGAAGTACTGGTCGATGTCGGCGAGCATCTCGTAGATGACGTTTGTGCCGTCACTCATCCGGTGCAGCGCGATGAAACTGCGGGCGAGTTCGACCTGGAGGCGCACGAGGTCCGTCCGCCACCAAAAAATGTCCCAGCCGTGCTCCCGGAGCGTGGCGATCGCGAAGCGGAGGCACTCGATCGCATCGTCCGTCGACCCGGCAGCGTGGAAGACCTCGGCGGCATCGGCGCTGGCAATGGCGGCGAACGGCCGGAACCATCTGACGTTGCTCGGGATCAGTTCGGAGTAGAGCTTCGCGGCACGTTCCGCCACCTCCAGCACGTGATGGTGATCGAGGTCCCGGCGTTCGAGATGGGTCAGGGACAGGTGGGTGCAGTACGCGGCGAGCGCGGCCCGGCCTCGCACGGGCTCGCGTTCGGTGGCCTGCCCAAGCAGGTCGAGCACCTCGATGGGTGGGGCAGCGCCCATCACCGTCTCCGTGCTCTCGCCCATCCGGGTAGCCAGTTCATGGACGGCTTCCCGCACCGTCGACCACTTGCCGACTTGCCCGTCGATGTCGTACGCCACGATGAGAGCGTCGACAGCCTTAGACGTCAGTCCCACGCGTCGTGACTTCGTCGCTGACTGGATGAGCATTCGCTGCCACTCCAGCCGACTCTCCGGGGTGCCGTCTCGTCGGGCCTCCTCTGACCTCTTCAGCACGATGTCGATTTCCATGTTGCGAAACGCCCGGCGTGGGCTCGTCGGGCGAAGGTGCGCTGGCCAGATGAGGGACTGACCGGTCCGTAGCCGTGCGCCGATGGCGGTGCACGCCATGAACGCGAGCAACATAAGCAGCGTGAATCCACCGAGTTGCACGAATTCGGTGACTCCGAATTCTTGGAGGCCGCCGAAGCGCATCGGCCACCAGTGGAAGTCCGACCACGGCGGCTTCCACCGGGGGTAAAGCAGGGGGCGCAGGACGTTGGGTACCGGCGACAACCCAGCCTTGAGACTTTCCAGCCCGATGAGCCAACTCACCAACCCGGCCAATCGGGCGACGGGCTGACTGATCGTGGCGACGAACCAATTGGGTGCCCGGCGCAGGCCCCGCAGTACGGTGGCCCGGTGGGCCGCTCCGGCGACCTCAACGCCCGCCAGGGCCATGAATAGCAGGGCCTTCAGTGCTTCAGGCAGGCCCGTGTGGCGCAGTAGCGCACCTGTCATGAGGACCCCGACGGCGGTCACCACGGCGAACGCGAACGTCGACCGCGTCAGTTCGGCGAAGTAGCCGGTGATTTGACGCTGGAAATTGGCGAGGAGTCGTCGGGGTTTATTCCGCTCCTGCATCGTGGCGAAGGCCAGAAACTTTCGCACGGTCATATCGCGTCGCGAGGGGGCGTACATTCTGCGGTGCCGACGAAGCCACGTACGCAACTGCCTCAGCGTGGCTGCGTCGGTGGCCGTCCTCAGACTCTCGTCGAACTGTCGCGTACCGATTTCTTCACGGACGTCGTTGAGAACATCCAGCGGTTGCTCGATAGCGAACGGTGCAGCGCTCCCGAGGGCAACCTTGAACGCTCGGACCGCGGTATCCATCGCATCATCGTGCCTGCCCTGCCACTTGTGGAGGTCGGCGAGTTCGGCCAGCCCCTCGACCCGGGTCTGGTCGTCGTCGATATCCTCGGCAAGATCCAGTGCCTCGTCCAAAGCGGCCATTGCGGACTCGTAGTTGTCTTGGCGCCGGTACAGGGCCGCCATCATCCGGTACGTGCGGGCCTGGCCAGGCAGATCTTTGGTGGCCCTTTGCATCTCCAGCGCCATGCCGTAGCACCGTTCAGCGTCATCGATTAGGCCCATGTCCGCAGCGAGACCGCCTAAGCGCTGAGAAATCAGACCGAAAGTCGCGAAAGCGACTGACGGATGAGCATCCGTGATCGACTGAGCGCGCCCATAGGCGACACCGGCCTCGTGCTGCAGATCGAGCGAAAGGTACAGGTCGCCGATGTCGATGTGCACCAGGCAGGCGGACCGGTGGTCCTGTTCGACTTCATAGCGCGCGAGGGCCCGGCGCAGGTGTGCTTCGGCCTCGGTGTGGCGCTTCTGCTTGAGGTCGGCAAGACCGATGTACCGGTAAGTGTCAGCGATGCCGAGTGTCGCGCCGAGCTCTTCGCCGCGGGCCCGTGCCTGGTCGAGCAGTTTCTGGCCTTCACTCTCCTCGCCGTTGCGGATGGCGAGGCCGCCGAGCCGACGCAGGGTCTCGATGATCTCGGCCTCGTCGCCGATCCGGCGGAACGTGGCCAGGGATCGGTCGAAATGCCGCTGCGCCACCGTGTCATCGCCCGCGAGAACCCAGAGGTCCCCGATACCCCGCTCAATGCGGGCCGCGTCTGCGGATGCCGGGTCCACCCAGCCTTGCGCGGTCTTGTAGTGGCGCTGTGCCTCCGACCACTGGCCGAGGTCGGCCAGCGCCCGGCATGCCTGGTTGCTGACCAGCAGCGCCTCGCCCAGTTCTCCGGCCGCCTTCAAGTGGTGGCGGGCCTGCAGCAGTGGGTCGGCGAGGCTGGCGGGCTGCTCATCACGCCGCCAGAAGGCCGCGGCACGCCGGTGCGCGTCGGCCGCATCAGCTGGCCACATCCGCAGCAGGCGACCAGCGACCCATCGGTCGACGAGGTAACGGTCGTCCGCCCGGGCGACCAGGCCCGCTGCACAGAGGCGATCCAGCGCCGTGTCAATCCGCCCACGGGAGTTCGGTGCAGTGAACGCGTCGGCGCCGACCGGCACCTTGAACACCGCCACATCGAGCAGTAGCCGCCAGTCAGCATCCATGGCGAGCTGGGTCAGGCCAGCGGCGTCCGCCGCTTCGTCGATGACAGCCTCAACGAGTCGATCCACCTCGTCGTTCCCCGCTGGCGGTGCCTGACCGGCCCGCACCGCGACCTGATGGCAAATGCCCGGATGGCCGCCGACTGCCTGCAGGACTCGGGTCTGTGCGTTCGCGTCCAGAGTGGACAACCGTCGGGCGAGCAGACGCGCCTCGACGGGGTGCAGAGGTCCGACTTGATGCCGGTGCATTCGGGGGGTACCGGGAAGTGCGAACCTCCGGCGGGCGGTGAGCACCAGCGGCGTGGTCGGCGTGAGCTGGGTCCAGGTGGTGAAAAACCAGGCGAGTTGCTGGTCGGCGAGCAGCCAGTCGGCTTCGCCGGGCGCGGCCGGCGGCAGGAGCACGGCGTCGGGAACATTGGCGAGCAGCAGCACGGGGCCGTGTTGCATTGCCGGCCAGATTGTGTCGAGGTAGCGGAACCAGGAACCGACGCCTTGCCACGGCTCCAGATCCAGCGCATCAGCGATGCTGTCGAGGACACCGCCGACCCCTCTGTCACAGGGGACACGGACAATCCGTGGCGCTCCCGGCAACCGGTCGGCGAGCGCATGGGCCAGGCTGCGCACCCCGTTGCCACCGAGGCCGTGCAGCATTATGTGCGGCTCGTGCGACTTCAGGACTCGCCCCAGCGTACGCAGCTCGGCGCGTCGACCGACGAACGGAATACGGGCCGTTCGCTGGGCCACCGGCCGCTCAGCGGGCATGTACAAGGGACCAGGATCTGCGCCGGTGAACAGCGCCGGCACCCACCATTCCACCTGTGCCTGGCCGGGTGCCGTCCGATCACCTTGCTCTCTCGCCTGCTCCAGGCCCTGGCGGGTCTGGGTCAACGCCGTTAGCGGATCGACGGCGGGGTCCGCGGCGAGTAACTGATAGAACATACCGGCGAGTTCGGTCGCATAGAGGCCACTCACCGTTGCGGTCATGGCCAGGACGGCCGGAACCCCGTGCTGGAGCAGTCCCCGGGCCATCCCCTTGAACTCATCTGAGTCCTCGATACCGGTATTCGCGCTCGACCCCGTAGAGCACGCCGCGAGTACGACGAGGGGTGGCACGTGTCCCGATGACAGCAAGGCTGCGGCGAAGCGGGCGGTGGACACGTAGTCGGGGTAACCCTCTTCGTCCTCCAGTACCAGCACCCCGGGTGCGGCGTGAGCCGTCACGTGCAGGACATGGAACGGTCCGGTACGCAACCTCGCTTCGATCGCCGCGAGGGAACCCCACTCCTCTTTCTCGAACTCGGCTCCCTGGCTACCGTGCACCGCGGGATCGGTCGCCGACAGCAGCCGGTCGACCTCGGCCTCGTAGTCCAACCGCTCCTCGCCGCCGAGCTCAGGGCTTGCGACGACGGCGAGGATCCGTAAGGGCCCGGCGGTCGGCACCGCCGCTGCCTGGGACCGCACCGGCACCGTGCGGAACACCTGCAACCGCCGGTCCAGTGCGAACGACTCCGATTCCCCAGGCGGTACCGTCATCTCCCACGGTAGGTCGGCAAGAGCAGGGTCCTCGACCTCGATCGCGAGCCGCAGCGCTTCCCCCGCCCGCAGTGCCACACCGAGAGCGGCGCCGGCGTCCCCGGCCAGGAAGTGCTCTCCCAGCCGTCTGCCCAGCCGGTCCAGGGCTGCGACGTATCGCTCGACCGGCGCGTTGGTCGCGGCTGTGCCGCCGCCCGCCCGGCGCCGCGCTTTCGCCACCGCCCGCAACTCCGCGTCGATCTGACCCCGTTCCCCGCCTGGACGGTGCCGAGCCATTATGCCGTCGTGCTCGAATGCCACATCGTCGACGGTGATGCGCAGCCGCGCGGGAACCCCCATATATGCAGCCTAGATTCACAGACCGCAATCTCACCCCTTTTTACGACAATCGTAGCGAGACCTGGCTGACTGGTCCTCATGGTCCGCCGCTCCCTGCTGACTAACCCGGGCTCCTGCTGCGGGTCCGTCGATGGCAGCACACACGCGTTCCTAGGACTTGCGTATCCCCAGCGCCGAATCGCCCGAGACTAGACGGGGCAGATCGATGGCGAACCGTCCGGACCACGGCGCCAGCAAAGGAGGTCTCGCCCCGTCCGCGGGCAGTCGCCAGCCAGGCAAGGCTTCCACGGCTTGGGACCCTGCAGGCGGTCCGTGACCGTCCATCACCTGGGAACGCGTGGCCGAGATCCCGCTCAACGAGCCCATGGAGTAGACCACGAGATGGGCCAAGATCGTGAGACAGAAGTGCCGTGTCCCTCAGATGAGACGACTGGAAAGCCCCAGGTCGTTGCCGTGGGACAGGACATTCCGAATGCGCGCCTACACGACTGTAGGGTCTCAGATTTCGCTGCACAGTCTCACGCCCCGCTTCATATCGGCTGCACTTATGAAGCAGCCGTGAGACCAGCAGGTCGGCGCGTTCACTCTTTCGGGCTGCTTGGCTCCAAGCTCAGACGTCTGCTGAAGAAGCCCCACACAGCCCTCCGCGCAACCGATCACGCCGAGGAGCAGGGAGGAAGTCAGCCCCGACGCTGACTGCTGGAACCAGCCATTGCTGGCCCGCAGTTCGCCGGAAGTCCCTCCACCACCATGAAGATGGCCTCCTCTGCCGTGTCAGCTTCACCGACGACTGTCCCGCGGGAAGGCCCGCAGACTCGGTATCGTCCGTCGCTCAGCGGGTCGATGAACGGCACGTCCCACGAGTACGGGAACCCGGTGCAGGTCGTGAAGCGAAGCGACCAATGGCTGGTGAACGGATACAACTGCCGCAGCTTCGGTTCGGCTGACGCCATCTCGGCGAGCGCCAGTGTCTGGCGGGCGAGGGCGAGCTGATACGCCTCCTGGCGCAAATCCTTCAAGAGGAGCCGCCACTGCACGGCGACCGCTTCGGCTGGACCGCGTTCATGCGCTTCGGCCAACTCGCTCACCACGATGAAGGGGGCAGCCTTCTGGATCTCGCGGAGCCCGGCCCCGTTTCGCCAACCGGCTGCGGCCCGGGACAGCTCTTCCAGATCGGAGGTCGAGCCCGAGAGCAGTTGAACACCTTGACGCAGGCCATTGATGTTGAACCAACGGCTCTCCGACCCGATGAAGATCCAGCAGGGCTCCCGGCCAGGAGCTGTGCTGGTAACGCCGGCTGTCCGCAGCGGGTCCGAATCGTTGCTCAGCACCGTTTCCAGATCGAGCCCCTGCTCGGCACCAGCCAGTGCCAGGGCCGCGGCCAGGCTGCCGGCAGCTGTAAGGTCCGGATAGAGATCAGGGTCGGCGGGAGTTGGTTCGTGTCGAGCAGGGCGCGGGGAGTTCGAGGTCACCGCCGGAGTCTGCCGTCTGCTCCGAGGAAATGGCCACCCTCGTGAGACGGACCGTCCCTGCCACACGGTGAGACAGGTCGCAGAGCGCCAGGTCAGCGAGCTCCGTCATCACACGAATCGAGAGAACCTACATCGCGGTGTGGGATCTCAAGTTCGGCTGCACAATCTCACCGCCCGCTTCATATCGACTGCACTCTCCGTGTTCCTCGACGAATTCGCCCACGGTCGAACTGGCTGGCGAGCCCCGC
This sequence comes from Streptomyces sp. H39-C1, assembly GCF_027158125.1. Classification (NCBI taxonomy): domain Bacteria; kingdom Bacillati; phylum Actinomycetota; class Actinomycetes; order Kitasatosporales; family Streptomycetaceae; genus Streptomyces; species Streptomyces sp. H39-C1. Next base: position 9,290 of record NZ_JAPVLS010000023.1, on the reverse strand, counting down.
TGCAACACTTCCCACCATGTCTGGGGCCACGCCTCCCTGCCCCTCTCACTCTCCGCGCACGCGGATCATGGGTGAGCTACCATCCGCGCATGCGCGGACAGTTCACCGGCTGGCCGGAGCAGGCCATGGATGTGTTGTGGCAGCTCCAGGGCGAACCGACCCACGCGACCCGCGAGTGCTACCGCGCGGACCGCGAACGCCTGGTCCGGCAGCCGATGATCGCCCTTCTCAACGAGGTCGCGGACACCGACCCCCGGTACGAGGACTTCGCCGTCTGGCACTACCGCACCGACTCCTGGTGGTGGCAGCACCAGGGCGCGGTGATCCGGCTCGGCCGCAAGATCGAGATCGGTCTCCGGTTCTCCTTGGACGGCCTGCGGATCCAGGGCGCCTGGTGGTACCCCGACCCCGGCCAGGTGGACATGTTCCGCAAAGCCGTGGCCTCCGAGGGGAGCGGCCGCGAACTGTCCGCCATCGTCGAGGACGTGCGGAAGAAGGGCTACGACATCTCCGGGGATGTGATGAAACGCCCCCCGCGCGCTTATCCGACAGACCACTCCCGTACGAACCTGCTGCGCCACCGTTCTCTGATCGCCGCGCGTCCCCTCGGCTGCGAGGAGTGGCTGCACACCCCCGAGGCGGTCGGCCGGGTCCTCTCGGCCGCCGCCGACCTGGACGCCCTGCTGATGTGGCTGGTCCGCCACGTGAAGCGCGCCGCCTGACATCGCGAGGCCTCCGCGCGGCACACGACGGATGTGGCAGGCGGTCCGAACAGTGACCTATCGTCGGCTTGGCACCCCGAGGCCGCGTGGAGCCTTAGGCTCGTTTCGACTCGGGCGAGCGGGAGGGGATGCCACATGTCACAGGGACAGGACGAGGAATACGGACCTGGAAGTCCGGACTACGGCTTGTCCTACGCGCCTGATCCGTCGGCGGTGGCGGACTATGGCCCGGGGAGCCCGGACTACGGTTTGTCGTACGAATCCGACCCATGGGTGGAAACGGCGCCGGACGAGCACCCGGAGCGCAGCTTCCGGGAAAGTGATTTCGGCGCGGACGACGCCGAGTCCATGTGGGAGGCGGCCTTCCGCGACGGTCACATCACCCGGGAGCAGTTCCAGAACAGACGGCGAGTAGAACCAGCTCCCGCACGAGAAGAGGCTCCGGATGCGGGGCCGGTCATTAGGTCTGCGGTGGAGAAGCTGCGAGCGAAGCTCACCGATCCTGGCCTGTCATCCGAGCAGCGAGCTCTGGATGAGAGGGCCCTGGCGTCGCTTGAAGAGATGCTCGACAAGAAGCAGACCGGACCTGACGGCCCACCGGACGTTTCATAGGTAGGCCGCGAGGCTGTGCTCGGGCCCCATGGGAAGAAGATGCTGCTAAATGGGCGCTCCCATGAGCGCGAGGCCCGATGGCCCGGGTACTCGCGTACGGGTTCCCGTGGCCCCGGCGTTCCGCGGAACCCGCGCGCCTTCGTGTGCGGGAGACGGGAACGAGCGGGCAGTCGGTCGGGGCGGTCATCATGCCGAGGCTCCCTCCGGGCAGTGCGGCACGGCCCGTAGGCGGGCGAGTTCTGCCTCCCGTTCGGTGGCGAGCTTGCGGTGGTACTCCAACAGCCAGGCCGGCGGAGCGTGGAAGACCGCGGCCAATTCGTCAACGGTCGTCACCACGAGGTGGTGTTTCTGCACCGTGGCCAGGGCGGCGACCTGCAAGGCCTTCGCGACCTGGCCGGGCTTCAACCGCTCCTTCGGTGGTTTGGCCAGCAGCGTGACCGCTCGTTGAGAGAGCAGCATCTCGGGGTGCGGAGGGCCCGCAGGCGGTACTGGGCGCGGTGCCGCCGCCGTCGTTTCCCCCGAAACTGCCGGGCGCGCAGCCGGCGTCCGGACCGGCGGTGGTGGCGGCGGGGGAGAAGGGGCCGGTGGGGTGCTCGTGCCCATGGTCTGCCGGACGTAGTTGACTGAGCGTTGGTGCGCCAACAGGCCGTGGAAGTCCACCAGCCAGGTCGGCGGATCGGCGAACACCTCGTGCAGGCCCGTGACTGTGGCGATGGTGAGGCGGAAGCGATCGAGGGTACCGGGCGCCAGCTGTAGAGCCTGGGAGACCTGGAGCTGTGTCAGGGCGACGTCGCCGGGCCAGGACAGCATCTCTGCGGCACGCTTCGAATGGAGCAGGCAGGAGCCCCATCCGGGCGGTGCGCTCCCCATGGAGTTCGCGGCGGGGGAACTGTCGGCCTGAGGCGTGACCGGCCGGGCCAGGGACTGCTGCGGCGCGGGGGCGTCCGCGCCGCGCTGAGCGGCGATGACCGGAGGTGCCGCCTGCGGGGCCGGGACGGGTACGAGGCGCTGGTGGTGCTCGGCGAAGGCCACGAGTTTCGCCACGGCTCCGGCCGGGACATGGGCCCATCGCGGCTGGGGCCGGTGGTTCGGACGCGCCCTGGTGTCCTCGTACCGAAGCGGTACCCGCCAACCTTCTTTCCGGGCCAGGGCGGCCGTCTGATGGGCGGCGCCGTCGGAGACGTTGCCCACGGCCAACAACACGTCCAGGAGTCTGCCCTGGGGGGTGTCCTCGGCTTCCTCACAGGGGGTGCAGATCCGCCAGACACGGCCCCGGATATCGAGTTCGCAGGCTCCTGGCCGGGCTGGTCCGCAGCAGTAGGCGCATCCCCAGGGGTTATCCGTGCCAACGGTGGGGCGCACCACCCTTGGTAGGGCGGGGACTGCGGGCAGGTCCGTCAGCAGGCCCTCGAGCATCGCCAGCTCTTCGGGCAACTGTTTGAGCAAAGGCGCGGGGGCCGGCTCGGGAAGAGGGGCCGTCTTGACCAGCGGGGCGTTGGTCGGCAGTCCGACGCGGGCCCGCAGCGTGGCAAGGCGCGCTGGATCGGCGACGGGGTAATCCGGGATGGTGCCGTAGAGCTGGGGGCGTTGTTCGGCCGCGCACAGTGCGTCTGTTGCTTCCGCGACGCAGACGGTGGAGACCCTTTCGTGCTGAGCGGCGCGGGTGAGCAGCGGGAGAAGGGCGCGGATCTCGGCGGCATCAGCGGCGGTCAGGACCGTCATCGCGGCCTCGGCACCGTCGGATTCGACATCGGCTGGTGCGGGCCACCTGCTCAGGGTGCGACAGGCCGTCGCCAAAAATTTGAAGGCATCCCGGCGAACACCGGCGGCGACTCGTACCCGCGTGGCCTGCTCGGCGGGTCCGGCCTCTCGAACGCGACGCTGCGCGTCCGTCACGCGGGCGCCCCAGGTGACCAGCCCGGCGCGCAGTTCAGTTTGCACCATCCGCGTACTATTTCGCACCTGAGCTCGGGAAAACGAAACGACTATCCCCCAACAGGCTAAATGCAGGCTAATAGCAACTACGTTGAAGGGTCTATCTTCCAGCAGGTCAAGGCGATCTGCAGGCGCGGATAGTTGCCCCTTCCGCCGACCTGAGCGTGACGAACTTCCTGGTCCTCCGTTTACGGATCGATACAGAATAAACTCCGACGCAGGTGGGCATGATGCGGAAGAAAGCACAGCACAATCGAGGGACCAAGCACGCGAAGCAGGCCAAGCAGCGAAGGGCCGCAGCGTCACGGAACGCCGCCGCATTCGGGGCTGTGGCGGCGAACCTGCCGCAGCTGTTGAGAGACGATTACCTCCTCGGCTCCATGTCCCCGTCATCGGGAAACTTCACCGATACCTACGCGACGGTCGACGAAGCGGTCGCCGCGGCGGAGGAGGCCGGCGGCGTTCTGTCGCGCTTCGCCTTCGACGACTCCGGTCAGTACGAGCGCAGTCTGCGCCGGGACGCGGGCGGCTGGCGGTACGAGGTGGCGCTATTCCCGCAGCAGACTCTGCGGGAGCTGGTGACGACAAGCTGGCTGGACGCCGACGACCAGGGCCAGGCCGTGGAACAGCTGCGGCGAGCTCTGGCCGCGTATGTGCCCGAGGACCTGCGCCACCCCGGACTCGAGGTGGTCCAGCGGCCGTCGACCACGAATGTTCCGCGCATCGGCTGGGCGCAAGATCTGTCGGTGGCCGGGATGCGGTCGTGGGAGGACGTGTACCTGGCGGAGAAAGAGTTGCCGCTGTTCGATCTGGTGCCGCTCGCCGACCCCGACAACGGCCCGTACTACCCGGCGCTGCCGCAGGAGACGTTCGCCCTGTTCCGCGCGCACGGCTTGTCCGCCCGTGAGTGCGCCGGCTGCGGTACGCCGGTAACCGACCGACACCCGCACTGGCCGGGCGTGCTGGTCAGCGTGGAGCACGAATACGGGCCGGTCTGCGACCGAACCCGCCTCGGTGGCGAGACCGCGCGGCGGGTCGGCCACGTTCTGGAGAGCGCCCAGGCACGGCCGGCCGCGCAGCTGACCGACAAGGAGCAGACGCTCCAGTGTCGGCACTGTAATGTGCACCTGACGGAGGAGCACCCCGACTGGCCGGGGGTGTGGACCGAGGCTGGCGGATACAGCAGCCCCGTCTGCGCCGTGGTCGGCTCCGGCTGCGACGACGACCAGGCTTACGACCTGATCGATTGCGTCTACCCGCACATCCCCGTCGGCCGTGACAGCCCTGCCACCGCCGCCATCGCCACCGCGCAGGGCGGCGGCTACTTTCTTCAGCCACGCTGGCCGAACTTCATGGAGAGCTGGGCGCAATAGCTTCAGGATGACATCAGAGGCGGAGATGATCTCCTGGAAGAGACGGCGTGCCCGGGACTGGGGCGGTCGACTCCGGCCCAACCATTCACTCGCCGACTGTCCATGATGGTCCGGCGGCCGACCCCATTCATCAGCGGGTGTCAACCGCCAGCTCCGCTGCTCGGCGGCGCGGCGCATGACTCTCGACGGCGGGTCGCCCCGTCGAGGTGCGGCACAATTCCCCTACTGCGGCATCGCATCCGGTGCACGCCGCGGCCGCCGCGTCGGCATGATGCGCGCGCAGTTTCACGCGCGGCGTGTGCAACTTCGCGGAGACCTGCCCACTGCCCGGGCTGATGCACCGATCGCCAGGAGAAGCCGCACAGTAGGAACAGGGCAGCAGCAGGGTCTCGGCATATTGCTCGGCCAGCTGCTCCTCGAGCCGCCGCTGCTCCTGCTCCCGGGCAGCCGCGGCCAGCCGCTCCTGCTGCTCACGGGCCTGAACGATCGATTCCCAGCTCTCGGGATGGTTCGGGCACGCACCGTGCACCACCAGATTCCAACGACAGGGGGCACCCGATTTCGTTGCCGCGCCACAACGCCCGGCTTCGTGATCGGGCCCGTGGTGTGGGCACGGCCCGTGTACCGCGGTGTTGTGCCGGCAGGGACGGCCCGTCGTCGCGGTCGTGACCCGGCACAGGGCGGAACGGACGGACCCCTCGCCGAGCGCAGCGATCTGTTCAGCCACCCCGGTCCAGGCTGCATCCTGTCCGGCCGCGCGCCACCATGCCGGCGATGCGCTGACCGTGGTCCACCCGGTGCCATCAGTCGCCACTACTGGCAGATCGGGCGGATTCAGCCGACTCTGCTGAGGAATCTCAGCCTTCTCATTCATTACCTTTGCCACAGAACGATATTTTAGGGATCTTTCAGTCGTGTCCGATGGCTTGGCCTGCCGGGCGAGTTGATCGGCCCCGTAGCTGGTCGTGCACGTTCCGGACGCCGAAATCGCGTCCCTCACCCTCGTCGGGACGGGCGACGCCATCCGTTCGTGCGGACCTGTGCGTCGATCGGACCGGTCAGTCCCAGGCGAGTTGACCGGCCGGTGCCTGCATCCGCAAGGCGGGAACGGGGATGTCGGTGTGGGTGATGCGGTGGGTGAGGGCGGTGTTGCGGCGCTGTGTGTGGTTGTTGGCGACAGCTCGTTGCACGGCGTCGCTCTGGCCGATGAGCATGACCCCCCGTCGGGCGCGGGTGACGGCGGTGTAGAGCAGGTTGCGCTGCAGGAGCATCATCCCGGCCGCGTTGACCATGGGGACGATCACGTAGGGGTATTCGCTGCCCTGCGAACGGTGGACGGTCAGCGCGTAGGCGTGGACCAGTTCGTCCAGGTCCGCGAAGGGGTAGGCAGCCTGCTCGCCGTCGTCGAAGGTGACGGTGAGGTGGTGGGTATCGGCCTCGACGGCGGTAATGATGCCGCTGGTCCCGTTGAAGACGCCGTTCTCGCCGCGGTGGCCGTTGTTGCGGACCTGCTGGACGCGGTCGCCGACGCGGAAAGCGGCCCCGCCGTGGTAGTGCTGGGGCTTGTCAGCGCTGGGCGGGTTGAGGCGCTCCTGCAGGCGCAGGTTGAGGTCCGTCATCCCGGCGATGTTCTTCTTGCCCGGGCACAGGACCTGGATGTCCTGCGGGCTGATAGCGAAGTGCTGCGGCATCTTGTCGGCGACCAGGTCCACCACCTGCTGCGCGATGTCGTCGGCGGAGGCAACGGGACGGTTCCAGAACACCTTGGGGTCGTCCCGGGGAAGTTCGCCGTGCAGGATCCGGTGGGCGTTGAGAACGATCGTGGCGCTGTCATCGTGCTGGCGGAAGACTTTGGTGAGCCGGGTGCGCGGGATGTCTTCGACGTCGAGGAGGTCGCGCAGGACACGTCCGGGGCCGACGCTGGGCAGCTGGTTGATGTCGCCGACGAGCAGCAGGTGGCAGCCGTTGCGGATGGCCACGGCCAGCCGGCGGGCCAGGGATAGATCGAGCATGGAGGCTTCGTCGATGACGATCAGGTCGGCGCTCTCTAGGACGCTGGCGTGGTCGAACAGGGAGTCGCCGTCGGGTGGCCGGATGAGCCGGTGCACCGTCATCGCGTCCTGCCCGCAGGTCTCTTCCAGGCGCTTGGCCGCCTTCCCGGTGGGCGCAGCCAGGGCGACGACTGCGCCGGCCGCGTCCGCGATGTCGACCAGGGTCCGCAGGGTGTGGGTCTTGCCGCAGCCCGGACCGCCGGTCAGGACGGACACGGGGCTGGTCAGGGCGGTCAGGATCGCCTGGTGCTGCTCATCGGTCAGGCCGGCCGTGTCCTGGCCTTGCAGCTCGGCCAGGCGCTCGCCCCAAGGGGCGAGGCCGGCAAGGGGGGAGGCGGAGGCGAGTAGGCGCCGTACATGGAAGGCGACCTGTGTCTCGTCCCGGTGCTGGCGCGGCCCCATCGCGATCTCCATCTCGGCCACGGTGCCGGTGCCGTCCGCGACGGGCAGCGGCAGCGTCTCGATCACGACGTCACCCTGACCACACACCGCCTGCAGCGCGTGGCGCAGCACCGCGTCCTCGAGGAGCTGCGCGGTCTCCGGGTCGTCGTCCGTGAGCAGCAGGCGGGTGCGGGCGATCAGCACCCGCGTCGTCAGATGGCAGTGGCCGTGGGCGCCGGCCTGGTCGAGTTCGTGCAGCAGGGCGGCCTGCAGGCGCTGGTCGCTGTGTTTGGGGATCCCGACAGCTAGGGCGATCTTGTCGGCGTTGTGGAAACCGACGCCGTACACGTCCCGGCACAAGCGGTAGGGGGTGCGCCGGACGATACGCATCGGGTCGTCGTCGGTGTCCGCATAGGCGGTGTAGATCTTTACAGCGAGCGCCGGGGAGATCTGCAGGCCCTGCAAGAAGACCATGATCTCGGCGATCGCCTTCTGTTCCTGCCAAGCCGCAGTGATCCGGCCCAGCCGGACCTGACCGATCCCGTGAACCTCCAGCAGCCTCGCCGGTTCGGCGTCGATGACCTTCAAGGTCTGCTCGCCGAAGGAGTCAACGATCGCGGACGCCAGGACTGGCCCGATACCGCGGATCATGCCGGAGGCGAGATAGAGGCGGATCGCCCGCTCCCCGGCCGGCATCGTGCGATCGCACTGCTCTGCCTTGAACTGTCGTCCGTGCCGCGGGTGGTGGACCCAGCATCCCTGCAGCCGCAGACTCTCCCCGGGCTGGACACCGAAGAGCGCCTTGCCGTGCGCGGTGATGGTTTCCTCGCCGCCGGACGTGGTGGCCAGCCGGAGGACGGTGCGCTCGTCGTAGCTCACATGCAGCAGATGGTCCACCACGCCCTCGATCACATCCAGGGCGTTCAGGAGCACTTGCTGGGGCACGCTCACCATCTCCAGAGGTACGTACGACTGCGGATCGTGTGATGCCGCCCTGGTTCGACAAGATCAGGATGTGCCTCCGGTCGGGGCCTGTCCTGCGGATGAAGGTTTCTGCTCACTCGTGCGGGTGACCTCTCCTCGAGCGGTCCAGCCACCAGTAACCCGCTCGGGTGGCAACCCGCTCTCGGAGCGAATCCTGCTCCTCCCGACGAACTGGCTTTTCGCCCATACAGGTCTGTTCGTCGGAGCTGGGGGAGAGAATCTCATCATGCCGCGCTACATGAAGATCAGCGATGTTCGGGCCATGACCTATGCCGAGTTAGAGCGGTGGTGGGAGGTCGACTTCGACGTGCTGGTCACGACCGCGATCGCCGAGGCCACCGGTGACGTGGATGCCACGGTGTCAGCGGCCTTGCACAGCGACGACTGGCTGGAGCAATGGGCGGACGCCCTGTATGCCGCGGCCGGGGAACTCGCTTCCAGCGTGGAGCGCATTACCTATACCCGCGACGAGCGGCTGGCGAAGGTGAAACGTCAGGCCGGTGTCGTGCATCAGCGCATGGGCCAGGTCAATGGATTACTCAAGGAACGCCGTGGTGATCAGGGCTGGGACATGCTTGCCCCGCACCTCAAAGACACCCGGCTGATCGCGCTGTCAATCCTGGCCAAACATCACCAGGAGGAATCCGCGCGGTTGCGCGCCGAAGAACTCGCCCGGCGCGGCCTGCCCTTGGAGCCCCCCATGTACGAGGTGTCCTACCGGGATGGTCTGGAGGCCATCGAGGACGCTGTCCGGCACCAGCTGATCAAGGCACCGGTCAGCCCGCGAGTGCGCGCCCTACAGGCTGCGGCCCCACACAAGATCACTTCAGTGGTGGCGGGGGACGTGACGCACCAGCAGGAACGATGCGACGACCTCCGACACCCCCTGCTCCTGCGCAGCTGGGCCGCGGCTCTGGAGCACCTGCGCGACCGCCACTGCGCGTTGGCCGGCATCCCGCCCGAGTTCACCACCTCCCTGGCCACGCTGGATTTCAGGGAGCTGCGGGCGATGCGGGGCGAGCAGGCATGGGACATCATCAACCGGCGTCGGTTCATTCGGGCGTTGGCACAGCGGTGGCGTGAGTGCGCGATGCACATCCGCCAGCTAGGGCGTGTGTGGGGTTGTGATCAAGGCTGTGATTCGAGGTGTCGGATCCAGAGGAGGCCGGCACATAATTCGAGTCCGGCCTGGTAGCTTTCGGGTTTTTTGTCGTAGCGGACGGCGAGGCCGC
>NZ_JAPVLS010000238.1:0-1650 GCF_027158125.1 Streptomyces sp. H39-C1 | reverse complement strand
ATGAGATTCCCGAGATGACGGCGCGGGTCGCCCGGGCCGCGTTCCCCCAGGGCTCGTTGGCCATCCGAATTCGTGATGCGCTGGGCGAGGTCTTCGCCGACGAGCAGTTCAGCGATCTGTTCGCGGCCCGGGGACATCCCTCCACGTCGCCGGCACGGCTGGTCATGGTGCTGCTCCTGCAGTTCGCGGAGGGGCTGACGGACCGCCAGGCCGCAGAGGCCGTCCGCGGACGTGTGGACTGGAAGTTCTTGCTCGGCCTGCCGCTGGAGGACCCGGGCTTCGACGCCTCGGTCCTCAGCGAGTTCCGCACCCGACTGACCGGCCAAGGCCAGGCCGACCGTCTGTTGACCGTGATGCTCGAGCACCTGCGCGAGCACCGGCTGCTGGAGCGCGGCGGACGGCAACGCACCGATGCCACCCATGTGCACGGCGCGATCCGGATGCTCAACCGCCTGGAACTGGCGATGGAGACGATGCGGGCCGCCCTGGAGACCTTGGCGGTCGCCACCCCGGTCTGGCTGGTCGAACACGCACCGACCGCTTGGTGGGACCGCTATGCCCGACGCGCGGACGATTTCCGGCTGCCCCAGTCCGATACCGCACGACGTGCCCTGGCCGCCACGGTCGGCGCCGACGGCTACCGGCTCCTGGACGCAGTCCATCATCCCGCCACCCCGGCCTGGCTGCGGGAACTTCCCACGCTGCGGGTCCTGCGCCAGCTCTGGGTCCAGCAGTACTACCGCGACGCCGGTGGCCACCGCTGGCGGGACAAGGTCGATCTGCCGCCCGGTGCGGTCGCGATCGGCAGCCCGTACGACACCGACGCCCGCTACGGCATCAAGCGCGGCATGGGCTGGCGCGGTTACAAAGGTCACTTCACCGAGGTCTGCGAGCCGGACCGGCCGCACATGATCGTGCATGTCGCCACCACCGCGGCCACCGTGAGCGACGTAGAGACCGTCACCGCCCGACACAACGACCTCGCCGCCGCCGATCTGCTGCCCGACCAGGAGCTGGTGGACGCCGCCTACGTCAGCGTCGACCACATCCTGGATGCCGACGCAGACCACGGCATCGACCTGGTCGGACCGCTGCCGCCGGACTTCTCCTGGCAGACCCGCACCCCGGACGCCTTCGACCTGGCCCGGTTCACCGTCGACTTCGACCAGCGCCACGTCACCTGCCCGACCGGCGCCGTCAGCCGCAACTGGCGCGAGTCGATCAGCGCCGACGGCCTGCCGACCGTCCAGGTCACCTTCCGCCAGCCGGACTGCACACCCTGCCCGCAGCGCGCCCGCTGCACCCGCTCGACGGTCAACGCCCGCTCCTTGACATTCCGTCCCCGCCAGCAGTTCGAGGCCCAGCAACGACTCCGCGCCGAGCAGGCCACCGACGCCTGGCGCGAGCAGTACGCCCTGCGTGCGGGCATCGAGGGCACGATGGCCCAGGCATCCAGACGCTGCGACGTCCACCACGCCCGCTACAAAGGACTCGCCAAGACCCACCTGCAACACGTACTCACCGCGATGGCTCTCAACCTCGTCCGCATCGACGCCTGGCTCACCGGCACCCCGCTCGGCGGTAGCTGGACCTCCCGCCTCAGCACACTCCGCCTCTCACTCACGCCACCGTGAATAGACCAGCAGAGTC
>NZ_JAPVLS010000237.1:0-1674 GCF_027158125.1 Streptomyces sp. H39-C1 | reverse complement strand
CCCGAAGCCGATGGCCCAACCCGCAAGGGAGGGAGTCGTCGAAGGTGGGACTGGCGATTGGGACGAAGTCGTAACAAGGTAGCCGTACCGGAAGGTGCGGCTGGATCACCTCCTTTCTAAGGAGCATTCTGGCTGCGAAAGCGGTCCAGGGCCATTACGCCGGCATCTGTTCGGCGGTGGTTGCTCATGGGTGGAACGTTGACTATTCGGCACGGTTTGTTTGTTCTGTCAGTACTGCTTCGGCGTGGAAATCAGAACGAGTTGACCGTACCGGGCACGCTGTTGGGTCCTGAGGGAACGAAAGTCCCCTCTCGACGCCGGCCTCATGAACCTTCGAGTTGATCGAAGCGGAGTGGGGGAGGGTTCGTTGCTTGAGAACTACATAGTGGACGCGAGCATCTGTAAGGCAAGTTTTTAAGGGCGCACGGTGGATGCCTTGGCACCAGGAACCGATGAAGGACGCGAGAGGCCGCGATAGGCCCCGGGGAGCTGTCAACTGAGCTGTGATCCGGGGGTGTCCGAATGGGGAAACCCGGCAGTCGTCATGGGCTGTCACCCATACCTGAACACATAGGGTATGTGGAGGGAACGCGGGGAAGTGAAACATCTCAGTACCCGCAGGAAGAGAAAACAACCGTGATTCCGGGAGTAGTGGCGAGCGAAACCGGATGAGGCCAAACCGTATGCGTGTGATACCCGGCAGGGGTTGCGTATGCGGGGTTGTGGGATCGCACTTCAGCAGTCTGCCGACTGTTGGGCGAGTCAGAAACCGTATGGATAGGCGAAGGACATGCGAAAGGTCCGGCGTAGAGGGTAAGACCCCCGTAGCTGAAATCTGTACGGCTTGCTTGTGCGACACCCAAGTAGCACGGGGCCCGAGAAATCCCGTGTGAATCTGGCGGGACCACCCGCTAAGCCTAAATATTCCCTGGTGACCGATAGCGGATAGTACCGTGAGGGAATGGTGAAAAGTACCGCGGGAGCGGAGTGAAATAGTACCTGAAACCGTGTGCCTACAAGCCGTGGGAGCGTCGCTGTGCATGCTTGCATGCACAGTCGTGACTGCGTGCCTTTTGAAGAATGAGCCTGCGAGTTTGCGGTGTGTGGCGAGGTTAACCCGTGTGGGGTAGCCGTAGCGAAAGCGAGTCCGAATAGGGCGAATGAGTCGCGCGCCCAAGACCCGAAGCGGAGTGATCTAGCCATGGGCAGGTTGAAGCGGAGGTAAGACTTCGTGGAGGACCGAACCCACCAGGGTTGAAAACCTGGGGGATGACCTGTGGTTAGGGGTGAAAGGCCAATCAAACTCCGTGATAGCTGGTTCTCCCCGAAATGCATTTAGGTGCAGCGTCGCGTGTTTCTTGCCGGAGGTAGAGCACTGGATAGGCGATGGGCCCTACCGGGTTACTGACCTTAGCCAAACTCCGAATGCCGGTAAGTGAGAGCGCGGCAGTGAGACTGTGGGGGATAAGCTCCATGGTCGAGAGGGAAACAGCCCAGAGCATCGACTAAGGCCCCTAAGCGTACGCTAAGTGGGAAAGGATGTGGAGTCGCAGAGACAACCAGGAGGTTGGCTTAGAAGCAGCCATCCTTGAAAGAGTGCGTAATAGCTCACTGGTCAAGTGATTCCGCGCCGACAATGTAGCGGGGCTCAAGCGTACCGCCGAAGTCGTGTCA
>NZ_JAPVLS010000236.1:0-1679 GCF_027158125.1 Streptomyces sp. H39-C1 | reverse complement strand
CACGGGATGCCGCTGGGGGCCTGGGCTCCGGTGATGCGGGTCAGTTCGGCCTCGTCGGGGCGGACCTGTGCGGTCTGCGGGGCGATGCCGGCGTCCCGCATCAAGCGGATCATGTCGCGGCGCTGGTTGGGCAGGACCAGGGTCACGACGCTGCCGGACTCACCGGCGCGCGCGGTGCGGCCGCCGCGGTGCAGGTAGTCCTTGTGGTCGCTGGGCGGGTCGATGTTGACGACCAGGTCGAGGTTGTCGACGTGGATGCCGCGCGCGGCGACGTTCGTGGCGACCAGCACGGTGACGTGTCCGGTCTTGAACTGCTCCAGGGTGCGGGTCCGCTGCGGCTGGGACTTGCCGCCGTGCAGTGCCGCGGCGCGCACTCCGCTGTTCAGCAGGTGGTCGGTGAGCTTGTCCACGGCGTGCTTGGTGTCGAGGAACATGATGACCCGGCCGTCACGGGCGGCGATCTGCGTCGTCACCGCGTTCTTGTCCCCGCCGTGCACGTGCAGCACGTGGTGCTCCATCGTGGTGACCGCGCCGGCCGACGGGTCGACGGAGTGGACGACCGGGTCGTGCAGGTAGCGGCGCACCAGAAGGTCGACGTTGCGGTCCAAGGTGGCGGAGAACAGCATGCGCTGTCCGTCCGGGCGCACCTGGTCCAGCAGGGCGGTGACCTGCGGCATGAAGCCCATGTCGGCCATCTGGTCGGCCTCGTCGAGGACCGTGATGCCGACCTGGTCCAGGCGGCAGGAGCCCCGGTCGATGAGGTCCTTGAGCCGGCCCGGCGTGGCGACGACGACTTCGGCGCCACCGCGCAGCAGGTGGATCTGCCGTCCGATGGACATGCCGCCGACCACCGTGGCCATCCGCAGGCGCAGCGAGCGGGCGTACGGGGTCAGCGCGTCGGTGACCTGCTGGGCGAGCTCACGCGTCGGGACCAGGACCAGAGCCAGCGGCTGCAGCGGTTCGGCGCGCTGACCGGCGGTCCTGGCCAGCAGCGCCAGACCGAAGGCGAGGGTCTTGCCGGAACCGGTACGGCCACGGCCCAGCACGTTACGTCCCGCCAGGGCGTTGGGCAGCGTCGCGCCCTGGATGGGGAACGGCACCGCCATGCCCTCGTGCGCCAGCGTCGCCAGCAGAGCGGCCGGCATGTCCAGCGCGGCGAAGCTCTCCACCGCGGGCAGCGCCGGGGTGAGCGTGACCGGAAGAGCGAACTCACCCTGAACGGACGGGCGTCGACTTGAACCGCCGGAGCGGCCCGAGCCCGCGTAGCTACCGGAACGGCCGGAGCCACCGGAGCCCGCGTAACCGCCGGAACGGCTCGGCGCACCGGAGCGGCTCGGCGCCGAACGGCTGTAACCGCCGGCGCTGGAGGCGCCGCCGCGGCTGGTGGAACTGGGGCTGGAATACGAGCGGTTGGAACGAACGGGGTTCACGGAGAACCTTCCTGGATACGGCACGTATCCAGGAGGCCCCAGCAGCGAACACGCCGCACGAAGGCATCGCAGAGACGAACCGGAAGAACGAGCAAGAACGAGACGGGACCGAAGCGGCGCGGAATCAACCGCGCGAACACACTTCGCCACGAGCGGCACTGCCAGAGATGGCGGCCGGGAACTGGACGCGCGAGGAGGCGGGTCCGGGGCAGTGAGCACATCGCGGTCGTGAACCGCGGAGCCGCCTGC
>NZ_JAPVLS010000235.1:0-1697 GCF_027158125.1 Streptomyces sp. H39-C1 | reverse complement strand
AACGGAGAGACGAACTCCCACTCAGCATCCGAAAGTTGAGGTCGAGACACCCCACCGTTCTACCCCAAAGCCCCCGCCCCTACCGCCCGGGGACCCACGAGATCACAACCCCACACACGCCCTAGGAGAGCCGCAGCACACCACATGCCGGGTGGCGCCCCCGAAGGCGCCACCCGGCACGCACGAGACAAGCTGCTGGGCCGGTCGGCATCTACACCAACCCAGTCCACGTGATCGCCTATGACGACGGCGAAGTACGCCAGCAGTACTCAACCTGCTTCACCTCCCGCATCGTCGGCGGCGAGCTGCACACCAGCAGCGAGACCAAGGAAGTCGCGTTCGTCGAGCCTGCCGCTTGGGAGTGTCTTTTTCTTTGTGCATGCCCGGTGCTGTGATTACTGGTTGATGATGCGGTCGCCGTAGTAGCCGGCGAGGGTGTTGATGGCTTGTTTCCAGTTGCGGGTTCTGCCGGTGACGTTGGGCCGGTTGGGCTGCCGGTCGCGGATGACGAGGTAGAGGACCTTCAGGGCAGCGTTCTCGTCGGGGAAGTGCCCGCGACGTCGGGTGGCCTGCCGGAACCGTGAGTTCAGCGAGTCGCTCATGTTCGTGGTGTAGACGACCTTGCGGATCTCGGACGGGAACCGCAGGAAGAACACGAAGTGTTCCCCGTTGCGCCGCCAGCCCGCGACCAGCGCCGGATATTTGGTGCCCCATTCGGCCTCGAACTCCGCGAAGCGGGCCTCGGCCGCATCCGCGGTCACGGCGGTGCAGACCTGCCGGAGTTCTTTGGCGATGGGCTGCCAGTGCCTGGTGGAGGCGTATTTCAGGCTGGCGCGGACCATGTGGACCACGCACAGCTGCACGTCCGCGAGCGGCCAGATGGTGGTGACCGACTCCGGCAGTCCCTTCAGCCCGTCGCAGCAGGCGATCAGGACGTCCTGCACGCCGCGGTTGCGGAGTTCGGCGAGCCACGTCATCCAGGTTTTGGCGCCCTCGCCGCCGGTGCCGACCCACATCCCCAGTACGTCCCGCTCGCCTTCGAGATTGATCCCGACCGCGACGTAGACCGGGCGGTTCGCGACCGCACCGTCATCCGGAAGGGTTTGTAAGGCCGTGTTTCCGTGCAGCCCTCTTCGCCCATCTCTCACATGTGTCTCACGGATGGGGTGTCATGGAGCTGAAGTAGTCATCATGGCGGCGCGTGTGGAACGAGACATGACCCGACTGGAGGAGTGGGGCGCGCTCGCTGACGGTGCAGCTGCGGTGGCCAGCCCCAGGGGAGGAGGGGCCGGTCACCGCAGCTCCATCGTGCGGTCAGTTCGGTGGAGCTCCGGTGTCACCGGTGACCGGAGCCGGTGGTCCCCGCGGACCTACTGCTGTCCGTCGCCACCATCCGCGCCGGTTGTGGCGCCGGTGGTGGAACCAGCACCCGTATCAGTACCGTTCGCGTCACCCGCACCCGCACCCGCACCCGGATCAGTGCCGTTTGCGTCACCGGAGCCAGCACCCGCATCAGTGCCGTTCGCGTCACCCGTACCCGCACCCGCACTTGAACCCGCACTGGCGTCGTTGCCGTTCGCGTTGTCGCCACCGGCGGCGTTCCCGTTCGCGTCACCACCGCCGGCCGCGCTGCCGCTGCCACCGGCGTCGCCCGCTCCGATGACGGCTCCGGTGGCCGCGAGCGCGGCCGTGACCGG
>NZ_JAPVLS010000234.1:0-1711 GCF_027158125.1 Streptomyces sp. H39-C1 | reverse complement strand
AATTCGGCTCTGTCGCTGATCTTGTGATCGGTAGGTGTTGACGGCTGGCATCCTGTCCCGCGTGTTCTTCGCCGAGTTTCGAGGCGCTTCTGCCTCATCTGTCCGGTGTCGTGGTGGAGTTGGTCGAGCGGTCGGCTGGCGGGATCACGATGCATGCCCGTGTCCGTGCGGTCGAGGCGCCGTGTCCGCACTGTCGGAGCCCATCGGGACGTGTGCACGGGCGTTACTTGCGACGCCTGTCCGACGCGGCGATCAGCGGCACCCGGGTAGTCATCGAGCTGCTGATACGCCGGTTCCGGTGCCTCAATGCCGCCTGCGCGGCCGTGACGTTCGCCGAGCAGGTCACCGGTTTGACCAGCCCGCATGCCCGCTACACTCCGCTGATGCGCGGGACGCTGACCTCGATCGCGCTGGCGTTGGCCGGGCGGGCCGGCGGCCGACTCGCGGTCGCGCTGGGGGTCCCGGTGGCGAAGGACACCCTGTTACGCCTGCTCAGGGCCTTCCCCGAGGAGCCTGTCGGGCAGGTCAGGGTGCTGGGCGTCGACGATTTCGCGCTACGGAGGGGCGACTCGTACGCGACCGTCCTGGTCGACCTGGAGCGGCGACGCCCCGTCGACGTGCTGCCGGGACGCGAGGCAGAACCGCTGGCAGCCTGGCTCCGTGACCACCCCGAGGTGGAGGTGATCTGCCGGGACCGGGCCGGCTCCTACGCGGAAGGTGCCCGCGCCGGCGCCCCTCAAGCGGTGCAGGTAGCCGACGCGTGGCACTTGTGGAAGAACGTCGGCGAGGCGGTGGAGAAGACGGTCGGTGCCCATTTCGTCTGCGTGCGGGCCGTGTTCGAGGAGATGCCGGCCCGCGCACCCACCGACGCGCCCGCTGATGACGAAGGCCCGGTGGCGGCACCGGTGGGGACCCTGGACGTCTGCGGGCGCGAGCGCCGCCTGGTGGTCCGGACCCGGGAACGCTTCACCCTGGTCCAGGACCTGCTGGGCCAGGGCGCCTCGCTGGAGTCGATCTGCCACCGGCTCCAGCTGGACCGTTCCACCGTCCGCCGCTTCGCCCGCGCGACCAGCATCGACGAGCTCCTGGTCAAGGCGGTCAACCGGTCGACGATCCTGGACAAGTACCGGCCCTACCTCCACCAGCGGTGGAACGAGGGCTGCCACGACCCCGCCCAACTGCACCGCGACATTACCGCCCTCGGTTTCACCGGCAGCATCCAGGCCGTCCGCCGCTACCTGCGAACCTTCACGCCCTCAGCTCCCGCACCGGCGCCCAGGCCCGCGCCACGGCCCCGCCGCGTCGTCCGGTGGATCATGACCAACCCGGGCAACCTCACCGACGAGGACGCCCTCACCCTCAAGGAAATCCGCGCCGGCTGCCCCGAACTCGACGCCGTCACCGACCACGTCCGCGACTTCGCCGAGATGATGCGCGACCTGCGCGGCGACCAGCTGCCCGACTGGATGGAGCGCGTCGAGCAAGACCCCCTGCCCGCGCTGCACTCCCTGATCACCGGGCTCCGCCGGGACCAGGACGCCGTCATCGCCGGACTGTCCACTCCCTGGAGCTCCGGCCAGGTCGAGGGACAGAACACGAGAGTCAAGCTCATCAAGCGGGCCGGATACGGGCGTGCGAACTTCGACCTTCTACGCAAGCGGATCTTGCACCGGACCTGACCACCAAGCACAAGATCAGCGACAGAGCCGAA
>NZ_JAPVLS010000233.1:0-1714 GCF_027158125.1 Streptomyces sp. H39-C1 | reverse complement strand
ACAGAACCCGAAACGGACGCCCGAAGGGAGTTCGAAAGGGAAGCCCGAAGAGAAGCCGGAACGGAACCTGGTGTCGGGCCCTTGACATCAGGTGTGCGGTTTCCGCACAGTGTGTGGAAACCGCACACCTGATGAAGGGGAACCCGTCATGGCCGTGTCCATCACCCGTACCGCCGACCGCACGACGATCGACTGGGAGCGCACCGACGACCCGCAGGGATACGTCGTTCAGGCCATCGACAGCGGCCGTCTGGAGCACGCCCTGACCGCACTGGGTCTGCACACGTTCGAAGCCCTGTCCGCGCTCAACGAGTTCGAGCGCGCCGACATCCTGCGGTCCACCGCAGCGCTCAGCGCGGAGCTGACCCGCAGGGTCCGGCACCTGACCGTGGCCGCCCGCGACGACGGCATGACCTGGGGCACGCTCGCCTCCCAGCTCACCGGCGACCCCCACGCCCGCAGCACCGCCCGCAGCACCTACGACGCCGGGCTGCGCCAGATGGGCCGCCCCACCACCACCTGACCCGCGCACCGAAAGGGTGGCGGAAGGCCGGCCCCCGCGCGTCGCCAGGCCGGAAGCCGCGGGCACCCTCACACCTCACAGCCCGCACCGCGCGCTGACCTGAGGGGAAGGGCTGTGAGGCACACACCTCGCAGCCCCGCCGAAGGCGCCGGAACGGTTCATCGGGCGCCGCCGGCCCCGGCCGGGCCGGCCGTGTACGTCAACGTCTCCCCGCGTACGTCACCCACTTCACGTACCGCCGCGCCCCGGGGCCGAACCCACCCCGGACCCCGGCGCGCTGACCTGCTGTGACAGGTGGAACTAACCATGGGTTCCGCTGGAACTAACCATGGCCGACGGCGGGGAGCGATCCGCCGTGTGCGCAGTCACCGTCCGGGGATGCGCAACGGTGCTGCGCACTGCGCAATCACCGCTGCGCATCGGTTCTGACCTGCGGTTATGGGTGGAACTAACCATGGCTTCGCTGGAAACTAACCATGGGTTCCAGCCGCTCGAGCCGCCGGTTGCGCAGTGCTCCGGTTGCTGTTGGCGACAAGTCGACTACGGTCGGCGATGGCTGCGCAGTCAGCACGCACACTGCGCAGCCGTTCAACCATGCGTTCACCGCTCCCCCGCCGCTCCCCGCGTTTTAGGGCCGTGACCTGCACTAGCGATGTCTGACGGGGGCGGCCTGGACGCGGACTTCCCCCTCTGCCTGCCCTTCCCCCGGACCCGGGTGGGAGATGGCGGGGTTAGGGCCGCGGGCAGGCAGCGGCGGGAACGGGCGGATCGGGCCCCTGCGGCCGACATGGCGGCCTGGGCGCCGGTGACCGGCACCGACGGACCCCGGGCCGGCTGCTCGCTCAGCGTCCTCTGCGCCACCGCCCGAGGCCTGCCCAGCGGCGGCGGACGCGCCGGTTGTTCCACTTCACGGCACGCTCGATCTGGTTCAGGTCAAGCCCGGTCTCCTCGGCCAGCTCCTGCGCGCGGATTCCGTCGGGGTGCGTGACCAGGGCACGGCCGATCTTGCCCGTCCACAGTTCTTCGGGCACGAACGGCCGCTGTTCGTACTGCTCCACGAGCTGGGCCAGGTGCTCACGCGAGCAGGTGACGATCATGCGCTTCCCGTCGAACTTCGCGTTGACCGCGTGGATCGACGAGGAATCCGGCACCAGAGCGTAGAGCTCCTCATCATCGGCGGTGATCACCGCC
>NZ_JAPVLS010000232.1:0-1840 GCF_027158125.1 Streptomyces sp. H39-C1 | reverse complement strand
CCTCGCCGTCCGCTACGACAAAAAACCCGAAAGCTACCAGGCCGGACTCGAATTATGTGCCGGCCTCCTCTGGATCCGACACCTCGAATCACAGCCTTGATCACAACCCCACACACGCCCTAGCTGGGGGAAGGTTCGGGCTGTCGCTGCGGGCCGGCGCCAGAGCGACACGTTCAGCTCGTACCACCCGCGACATCCCGGACCGTTCGCCTGCCGGCCGAAGCCCGCCACAACGCGACCGCGTGGGACCGGAACGCCGGACTGCACTTCGAAGGCCCTGCCAGGGAGACCTACACCTTCCTGGACCGTCAAGATCCATTGTCAGGCGCGTCCACACTCCGGGGGTCTCCTCATGCCTGGACTGGCCCCCTCCTTACTGCCGCTCACGCATGTTGCCCGGGCGCCGAAGCACTCCGGGCAACATCGTCATTTGTTCCGGCATGACGGGCTGTCAAAAAGACTCAGTTGTCCCTGTGGGTGCGGCCGTGTCCGGTGTCGCCGCTGCCGCCCTTGTAGGAGCCGCGGAAGTCGACGGCCGATCCGGGAACGGGGGCGATCAGATCCTCCTTGGGTTCGGTCTCCAAGAAGGCCATGACGGGGCAGTTGATCAGGAATTTGACGCTGCCGTAGGGCACACCGCCCGGGCCGGTGACCCTCGCTGACGTCCAGGCTGCCATGGACCGGCTGTTTGCGGACGGCATCCTCCCGATGGGCGGTGCCGCGTGAACGAGGACTCCGGCAACAGCCACATCGAGCGGCCGTGGGAGCAGCCGGAGGAAGTGATCCTGCGGCGCGAGCTCGTGCGAACCCCGGGATTGCAACCCGAGGACCTCGGAGTGCTGGCAGAGCTTCTGCTGCGCGACCCCGGGATGCCGTCGACGATGGAAGCGATCCGCGGCGACCTACAGGCGCGCGGCTGGAGGATGGGCAAGGACCGGTACAACACCATCACTCAGCGGCTGACGCGAGCCGGTCACCTCTCCCGCGTCGCCGCCTATGACTCGAGCACTGAGCGGCCCACCTGGGTTACCCGTGTGTACCGCAACCCGGCAAACAACGAGCAGTACGTCGATCTGGGCATCACCGCGTCTATGCAGGTCAGTGCCGAAATGCGGAAAATCCGCGATTCGGAGCACGAGCTGCCCGCCGGACTGCGGGAAACCCGCGTTTCGCCTGGTCAGAGCCGAAATGCGGAAGACCCGCAGTCCGCTCTGTCCCCCCGGACCCCCCGGTGGGTTGGTAAACCCCCCTACCGTCCCCCCAGAGGCAACGAAGCCGGAGTCGGTGGTTGCTGCTGTGGCGGGTGCGAACAACATGCGCATCGCGCAGAACAGCAATCCCGTTGGTGTCCAGGAGCTGACCGAGGCGGAGCTGCACGCGGCGGGCGAGTTCCTCGCGAACCTTCCCGGCCGCTGGGCCTGCGGGCTCCAGGACGTCGAGAAATTCGCCAAGCTGATTGCCGCAGCGGCCAAGCGGCAGGGCTGGCCGCTGGACGCAGAGTTCGAGCGCTGGCTGACCGCTGACGAGCGTTCGATCCGTGGTGCCTACCCCAGGGTGATCCCGGCCCGGCTGAGGAACCTGCCCCGCTACAGCGCCTGGCGTCGTGCCGGTGCGCCCACCGGCACCGCAGCGAACCGGGGCCCGGTCCAGGATGCGTGCCCGAACCACCCGCACCGCGCTGCCGCTGACTGCGTTCCCTGCCGTATCGACCCGGACGCCCAGGAGCAGAAGCCGACCCAGCGTTCCGGGGATCCGGTGTCCGCTGATGTGATCGCTGCTGCCAAGGCGTTCGCCCAGGGCGGGAAGAGATCCTGGCGCCGTCTGGAGAATAACCAGCGCA
>NZ_JAPVLS010000231.1:0-1847 GCF_027158125.1 Streptomyces sp. H39-C1 | reverse complement strand
TCTCACCGCGGCCGGCCCCGCCGACGATGTCGCGACGCGGCGCGCTGGGGATGGTGGGCCTGGGATCCGCGGCCCTGCTGGTCGTCACGGCCGGGCAGAGCATCGGCGGGCCACTGCGCCGCGTCGCGCTGCTGGCCCCGCACGGCGGCCCGAACCCTGGCTCGGGTCCAGGCGGCTTCCAGATCAACAAGACGGCGGCCGACGTCGGCATCCGGGCCCGTGACATCGGGCCGGAGTGGCGATTGACCGTGCGCGCCGGCACCCGGCAGATCGTCCTCACCCGAGCCCAGGTCCTGGCTTTGCCACAACACGGAGCCTCACTGCCGATCGCGTGCGTGGAGGGGTGGTCCACCGACGACCAGGAGTGGTCCGGCGTGCGGCTTGTTGACCTGGCCGCGCTCGTCGGCCTGCACACCAGCCCGCCGGGCGTCGCGGTGGAATCCGTACAGCGTGGCGGCGCCTTCCGGTCAACGGTGTTGCGGGACAACCAGGTCCGCGACTCCCGGTCGCTGCTGGCACTGCGGGTCAACGGCGCCGATCTCACCCCGGACCACGGCTACCCCGCCCGCATCATCGTCCCCGCCAACCCCGGCGTGCACAACACCAAATGGGTCACCCGCCTCACCTTCGGGAGCACCCTGTGAAAAGCGTCCGCGCCCGCTACGGCGCCTCCCCCCTGCACCTGCTGCTCATCCTGTGCTCCTTCGCCCTCACCGCATACGCAGGGACCCGACTCCTCGAAGGTGACACCCTCCGCATCGTGATCTGGTTCGTGGGAGCGGCCCTCATCCACGATCTGGTGCTGCTCCCCCTGTACACCGTCACCGACCGTGCGACACAAGCCCTTCTGGGCTCCCGCGGCGGTTCCGGGAAACACCACCGCACCCCCAAGCAGTGGATCAACTACCTGCGCGTGCCGACCTTCGTCGCACTGCTCCTGCTGATCACCTGGTACCCCCTGATCCTCAACAAGGTCCTCGGCTATCACCTAGCTACGGGCCTGCCCTCCGACGTATTCCTCGGCCGCTGGCTGCTCATCACCGCCGCACTCTTCGCCGCCTCAGCCCTCTGCCTGATTACCTCCATGTGGCGCCAACGCACCCCGCGCCCCCAGCCACCGATGCAGCCCGGTCCTGGCGCACCGCCAACTGGCTCTCCATCTGCCGGACCAGGTCCTCAACCTCCACCTGGGCACAAGGCACCGGATGACGAAGCCTGAAACGGTGTGACCACGTCTGGCCGCGTCGAGCGTGTCAGAACAGCGTGACCGGGCAGGTCCGTAGGCCCAGAAGGCCGATGTACGTGTTTCGTAAGGATCCAAAGCCCGGAATGTCGGTTTCTGCTTCGTAGGGTGAGGAGCGTGACCA
Organism: Streptomyces sp. H39-C1; assembly: GCF_027158125.1. Classification (NCBI taxonomy): domain Bacteria; kingdom Bacillati; phylum Actinomycetota; class Actinomycetes; order Kitasatosporales; family Streptomycetaceae; genus Streptomyces; species Streptomyces sp. H39-C1. The sequence continues at coordinate 480 of NZ_JAPVLS010000231.1, read as the reverse complement.
ACCCACCGACACCGCCCGTCGACGTCGTACTGCCGTGCCTGGACGAGGCCGGCGCCCTGCCCTGGGTGCTGGAGCGCATTCCGCCCGGATGGCGGGCGATCGTCGTCGACAACGGCTCGACCGACGGCTCCGCCGTCCTGGCCGCCTCCCTCGGCGCGACGGTGGTCCGCGAGCCGGTCCGGGGCTTCGGCGCCGCCTGCCACGCCGGACTGCTCGCCGCGACCGCCGACATCGTCTGCTTCTGCGACTGCGACGCCTCGCTCGACCCCGCCCTGCTGCCGTCCGTCGCGGACCCGGTGCTGCGGGGTGATCTCGACCTGGTGCTCGGCCGCCGCAGGCCGACCGCCCGTGGCGCCTGGCCGCCGCACGCCCGGCTCGCCAACCTCGAACTGGCCCGGCGCATCCGCCGCCGCACCGGTCTGCGGCTGCACGACCTCGGCCCGATGCGGGCCGCCCGGCGGACCGCGCTGCTCGGCCTGG
>NZ_JAPVLS010000230.1:0-1878 GCF_027158125.1 Streptomyces sp. H39-C1 | reverse complement strand
GACTCGAAGTACTCCTCCAAGCTTTCCTACCGAATCAACACCCGGGACCGGCAACCCACACGGAGGGTCGAGCCCAAGGTCATCACTCTGCATCCCGGGATAGTTCACTAATCAAGCAACGGCATTGACCAGGGGACGGGAAAGTCCTGTCGGGGACGGCCGAACACCTCGAACGCGACAGCGGCCTCGAACACCGGGACGTTCGCGGTGAGCGGCACGACGATGCGGTGGGGCTTCTGCATGGCACGAATCTAGCATCATGTGGCGTTCTTGCCACTGCCGCAGGGGATGCGACGAGACCAGGATGGTGTCCAGCGGTCGGCGAGCGAACCGTTCCATCCACACCATGACCAGGAGTTCCGCCATGACATCGAATCCGACGGTCACCGTCTTCGGGGCCTACGGGCACACCGGGCGCTTCGTCGTTGCTGAGCTGCTCCGCCGTGGATGGACCCCCATCCTCTCCGGCCGGGACGCCGGGAAGCTGGCGGTTCTCGCGGCCGACAACCACGACCTCGAGACCCGCCCGGCGTCGATCGACGACCCGGCTTCCTTGGACCGCGCTCTCGTCGGTGCGGCGGCCGTCATCAACGCTGCCGGGCCCTTCGCCGCCACGGCGACGCCGGTGATAGACGCCGCCCTGCGGGCCGGGATCCCCTACCTGGACGTGGCGGCCGAGGTGGAAGTCGCTCTGTCCACCGTCGACCAGTACGCGAAGGCCGCACCGGAGGCGGGGGTCGCGATCGTTCCCGCAGCTGCCTTCTACGGCGGTCTCGTCGACCTCCTGGCCACTGCGGCGATGGGAGACTGGCCCGCCGCGGACGAGGTATCCATCGCCTATGCCCTGGACAGTTGGCGTCCCACGCACGGGACCGTGGCGACCGGCTACGTCTCCGACGCGCGCCGCGACAGCAAGCGCCTGGTCTTCAGCCAGGGCCGGCTGGAACTGCGCTCCGACGACCCCGCGACCACGGAATGGACGTTCCCCGAACCGTTCGGAACCCAGCGCGTCCAGGCGGACTTCACCACCGCGGACAGCGTCACCCTCCCGCATCACCTGAACGTCTCCGAGATCAGCAGCCATATGACGATCGCCCCGCTCGAGGACCTGACCGGTACCCAGCTGACGGAGCCGACCGGGGTCCGGTCGGACCAGCAGTTCCTCGTCGAGGTCATCGTCCGGTCCGGGGACGAGCGGCGCCGCGCGGTCGCGCGCGGACAGGACATCTACGCGGTCACCGCCCCCATCGTGGTGGAAGCGACGCGGCGCCTCCTCGAAAGCCCCGTGCCGCCCGTCGGAGTCATCACCGTCGGCGCGATCCCCGACGCGGCGGACTTCCTGCAGTCGCTCAGCTCGGAACACTTCACCGTCGAGCTCTCGTAACCCGTCAGCGGCTGCGAAGCCGGCTGTGACGGGAGCGTGGTGCGGCGGGTGTGTCGTAGGCGTCCTGGAGAATCCTGGAAACACATCTGTTCTCACTTGGAGTTGCGATGGCCGTTCGCCGAGTCGTGCCCAACGTCCAGTCGGAAGCGGTGCCGGAGAGCCGGGAATTCTACGGCCTGCTGGGCTTCGAGGAGGTCATGAACCACGGCTGGATCATGACGCTCGCCTCCCCGTCCAGTCCGGCGGCGCAGATCAGCTTCATGGCCGACGACAAGACCGCGCCGGTGACGCCCGACATGAGTGTCGAAGTGGACGACGTGGACGCGGCCTACGCGGTCATGCGGGACAGCGGTGCGGAGATCGTGCACCCCTTGCAGGACGAGGAGTGGGGGGTGCGTCGGTTCTTCGTCCGTGACCCCAACGGCCGGGTGGTCAACGTGCTGGGCCACCGCTGACGATCCTCCCGAGACCACGTCGGCCGGCCCCGGCCGTCG
>NZ_JAPVLS010000022.1:0-119124 GCF_027158125.1 Streptomyces sp. H39-C1 | reverse complement strand
GTGCGGGCCCGCCGGGAACTCCTGGCGGCGGCGGGGGAGGAGGGGCTGCTGGTCCTGGAGGACAATCCGTACGGGATGTTCCGGGCCGACGCGGAGAGCACCCGGCCCACCCTCAAGGCGCTGGACACCGACCGCCGGGTGATCTACCTCGGCTCGCTGGCCAAGACCGGGTTCCCCGGGGCCAGGGTCGGCTATGTCGTCGCCGACCAGCGCGTCGAGGGACCCGGCGGGAGCACGCTGCTCGCCGACCAGCTCGCGAAGGTCAAGAGTATGACGACCGTCAACACCCCGGCGCTCAGCCAGGCTGTGATCGGCGGGCTCCTGGTGCGGCACGGGTACCGGATGCGGACGGCGTCGCTGGCCGCGGCCGCCTTCTACCGGGAGAACATGGCGCGGCTGCTCGACGCGCTCGACCGGCACTTCCCCGAACCGGAGCGCACCGCACGGGGCATCGACTGGAACCGGCCCGAGGGCGGTTTCTTCGTGGTGCTGTCCGTGCCCTTCGACGCGGACGAGCGGGCCCTTGAGCGGTCCGCGGGGCGGCACCAGGTGCTGTGGACGCCCATGAGCCCGTTCTACATCGGCGGTGGCGGTGTGCGCAGGCTGCGGCTGTCGTGCAGCGCGGTGCCACCCGAGCTTGTCGACGAGGGCGTTCGGCGATTCGCCGAATTCGTCGCGGAGTCGGAATCCACGGCTGTTCACCACTCGGTGGCGACCAGCATTTCCGCCGTCGGCTGAGGGGAATTCTGCCGGTACTGCTCCGGCAACCGCAGCTGTAACGCATGGACTGCCGGAACCGCTTGAGCGAAGCTTGAAGCGTCCTGAGGCGACCGCATCAGGTGGCTGTCCAGTCAGGTGAATGGGAAGTCCGCGTGGACGTTGACGAGCTGTTTCTCGCCGGTCCGGCCGATGAGCCGGTGCTCCGGCTCGGAGAATCCATCGATCGTGGCCGGCTGCGGAAGCTGGTGTCGGAACGGCAGCAGCAATTGCGGGACTCCGGGCTGCACACCGGGGGTTCCGTCGCTGTTCATCTGCCTCCTTCGCTTGAATACATCGCCCATGTGCTGGCCGTCTGGAAATGCGGTGCGCAGGCGATTCTGGTGGACCACCGGTTCACCGAATTCGAAGTGAATTCCTGTGTCGAGCGGCTGGCTCCGCAGTTCATCGTGGAGCCGGCCGAACCGGCCACCGGCATGATGCGCGGCTTCCAGGACACCCGCAGCGTGATCAGGCCGCTGGAGGGCGGCCGTGCGCCCGGGACCGGGCACGCGCTCATCCAGTTCAGCTCGGGCTCCACCGGTCCCTCCAAGGTCATCGGCCGCACGGCCGCGGACCTGGTGGCCGAGGTCGAGCGCTACACCCGGATCGACGGTTTCCCGGGCGCCGGCCACCAGGTGGTGATGCTCGCGTCGATGACCAACGTGCTCGGCCTGGTCGGTGGCCTCCTCAACAGTCTGCACACCGGCGCCGAGATGGTCATACCCCGGCACACCGGCAAGGACGGCATCCTGCGCACCCTCGTCGAGGCGACCGCACCCACCGTGCTCATCGGGGTGCCCTCCCAGGTAGACCTGCTCGCCCGGGTCGCCGACCCGCCCGCGTTGCCGCTGTTCCGACGCGTCATCACCGGCGGCGAGTTGGTCGGCGACGCGCTGTGGAACTCCTTCGCGCAGCGGTACGGGGTACGCATCGGCACGATGTACGGGATGACCGAGGCCGGAGTGATGGCCGTCGACGTCCTCGGTGAGCACCGTCCGGCACTGCTGCCCGCACCCGGTCATGAACTCCGCGTCGAGAACGGTGAACTGATGCTGCGACAGCCGGCGTCGCCCTATCTCGGCGACCCCGACCCGAGCCGGTGGTCGGACGGCTGGCTGCACACCCGGGACGCCGGGACGGTCGACACGTCCACGGGACGGGTGACCGTCCTCGGCAGACTCGACTCCCAGGTGTCGGTCGGCGGGCTCAAGGTCGACCTCAACGAGGTCGAACAGACACTGGCCGGTGCGCCCGGCGTGACCGAGGCCGTGGTCGTCCACGACGGTGCGATCCAGGCGTTCGTGGCACTGGACGGCGGAGGCACCGGTGCGGCCGGGATCGAGGCGTATCTGAGACAGCGACTCGCAGGTTACAAGCGGCCTCGCGCCGTCTACGTGCTACCGGCGCTCCCGCGGACCAGCAGTGGCAAGCCGATCCGCAACGCCGCGACGCTCAACGCCTCCCGGCTCGGCGCGGCGGCCCCGTCATGAGCCGCCGCCAACGGGCCAGGGCCGGCACCCCGCGTGGCCCGATCCGTAGAGCCGCAGAGGCACTCCGGCCGGGGATCCCTGCGCCGCCACCGCCACGACCAGGCCGTACGGGGCGGGCGGCAGGGCGAGCGACAGGTCAGGACCGTCCGGCAGCGGCGCCAGCTCGTCCGCGTCCGCCAGCAGCTCCGGCGGCACCCGCCGCCGCAGTCCGCCGCCCCGCAGCCCCACGCCGAGTGCCTTGCCCAGCGCCTCCTTCGCCGTCCACAGGCGGAGGAAGTCGGGGGTGCGGCCGGCCGCGGGGCGGTCCGCGAGCCACTGTGCCTCGGCAGGGTCGAAGTAGCGCCCGGCCAGCCGTAGGGCTGGCAGCGTTCGTACCGACTCCACATCCACACCGATCCGTCCGGACCGGGTGAGGGCCACGGCGACGACGTCGTCGCAGTGGCTGATGCTCACCTGAAGTTCCGCCCCGTCCGCCCGGGTGAGATACGGGCGGCCCAGTCCGTCGCGCTCGATGCGCGCCGCAGCCGGCGCCCCGAGCAGCTCGTCCGCGACCCGTAGCAGCAGTCGCCGGGCGGCGTCCCGCCGGTCCCCGCAGGCCGGGGCCAGCACCACAGTGACCGCGTTCGGATCCATCGCCGGGCGCGCAGACATGAGAGGCAGTACACCAGTGAAGGACGACATTCGCCAGTTCCTCATCTCGGCCCTGATCAAGATGAAGTACGACCCGGAGACGGTCAGCGGGTCGAGCTCGCTGGGGCCCGCCGGCATCGACCTCGACTCCCTGGGCGTGGCCGACCTCGTGATGCAGTTGGAAGACCGCTTCGGGGTGCAGATCGACGAGGACGAGTCCGAGCGCTTCGCGATGATGACGATCGATCAGATCGCGGAGGAGTCGGCGAGCCGCCTCCAGGCCGCCTAGCGCGCCGGTCCGGCCCGGTCACGAACGGCCCGCCGGCGCTCCCCGCAGAGCCCCTATCACCCTGTCCAGCCCCTCCTGTTCGACCCTCACAGGGAGAAAGCCACATGACCGTCCGACAATTGCGAGCGCAACTCGCGGCCGACCAGGAGCTGGGCGTCGGCAATGTGCTCAGCACCCTGGTCGCCCGCGCCGGGGAGTCCGCCGAGTCGGCGCTGACCTTCGACTCCGAGGTCGACGGGCACCCGGCCTGGCAGCGGCTGACGCTGCCCGACCTGGAGCGTGCCGTCGCCGCCCGCGCGGCGTGGCTGCACGCGTGGGGGGTGCAGCCACGCGACGCGGTCGCGGTGTTCGTCTCCACCGCGGCCGACCATGTGCTCGCCTATCTCGCGCTGACCAGGATCGGGGCCATCCCGGCGCTGCTCAACGCGAACATGGACGGGACCACGGCCCGCGCCTACATCGGGAAGGTGGCGCCCCGCGCGCTGCTCACCGACGCCGCGCACCGCGAACGCCTCGGCGACGGGGAGTTCCCCGGCCTGCTGCTCGGTGACATCGCCGGGATCGGCACCGGCGACCCGGCCCTGGCTCCCGGCCAGTACCGCTTCCACCCCACCGACGCCGCCGTCATCACCCACTCCTCCGGGACCACCGGGCTGCCCAAGCCGGTGATCGCCACCCACGCCAGTCTGTTCGCCGCCTCCCGGCACCGGCTTTCGCTGCCCAAGCCGCGCACCATCGACCGGATGCTCAGCGCTCTGCCCGCCAACCACGCGGCGATGGTGATCGCGGTGACGCTGGCGCTGTGCAGCGGCACCGAGTTGATGCTCGTGTCGGAGCAGGACGGTCTGAAGGTCCTGGAAGCGGTGGACCGCTGGAAGCCGTCGTGCGTCTTCGGTTTCGCGGCCACCTGGCCGCAGCTGGTCAACCGGGACCTGGGCGCGTACGACCTGGACAGCGTGCAGATGTGGTGGAACACCGGGGACGCCGCGCACGAGGCGCACATCAGGAAGCTGGTCGCGGTCGGCCACCGGCTGGTCGCCCAGCGCGGCGGCGGGATCGCCCGCAAGGAGGGCGCCACCTTCATGGACGGCCTGGGCTCCAGCGAGATGGGCCACTCGATGTTCTTCATCACGCACACCGCCGAGACCGGCCGCTACAACCGGTGCATCGGCAAGCCGCACGCGTTCGCCGAGGTGGCCGTCCTCGACGAGCTGGGCGAGCCGCTGCCGCCCGGCCGGATCGGTGAGCTGGGCGTGAACGCCCCCACCGTGTCGCCGGGGTACTGGAACGACTCGGCCACCACCTACCGCACCCGCAGGGCCGGCTACTTCCTCACCGGGGACCTCGTCTACCGGGACGAGGCCGGCTACTACTACCACGTCGACCGGGTCGTGGACACGGTCGCGCTGTCCGGCGGGCGCTATCTGCACACCGCGCAGTCGGAGGAACAGATCCTGGCCCGCTGCCCGGAGGTGTCCGACTGCACCGTCATCGCGGTGCCGGGCCCGGACGGTGCGGTGACCACCGAGGTGCTGGTGAGTATCCTCCCCGGCGCGAAGGCGCCAGGGGATCTGGACGAGCAGGTGCGGGCCGCGCTCGACGAGCATGTCGCGGCCACCGTACGGAGCGTCGTGGTGGTCGACGACGAGGACATCCCGCACGGGCCGACCGGCAAGGTCCGCAAGGTCATTCTGCGCGAGCGCTACAGCCAGGCGAAGGCAATGCCCGTGATCGAGCAGGGAGTTGAGACGGTATGAGCGTACGGTCGGAATCGGGTGTGGTCGTCACCGGCATCGGTGTGGTCAGTTCCCTGGGGCGGGACCTCGTGGACACCTTCGACGCCCTGTGCGAGGGGCGCTCGCAGCTCTCCCGGCCCACCCCGGAACTGGGGGAGCAGTCCCTGGTCGAGGTGGTCTCACAGGCACCCGACATCGACCCGGCCGAGGTGCTGAAGCCGCCGATCGACCCGGGCGTCGACCGCTTCCTGATCCTCGCGCTCGCCGCGGCGGAGCAGGCGATGGCGGACTCCGGGCTGCGGGTCGGCGAGAACGCGGACCCGGAGCGGGTCGCGGTGATCACCTCCACCGCCGGCGGACCGCTGCGGACGTACGAGGAGCAGGCCGCGGCGCGCCGCGAGCGCGGCCGCAGCGCGGTCAGCCCGTATCTGTGCCCGGGGATGATCCCCAACATGTCGGCCGCCCGGATCGCCATCAAGTACGGCATCCGCGGCTACAGCCTGCTGCTGTCCACCGCCTGTGCGGGCGGCGGCCAGGCCGTCGCCGAGGCGTTCCGGCTGATCCGCGAGGGTGAGGCGGACGTGGTGGTGTGCGGCGGCTCCGACGCGCCGCTGCATCCCACGGTCGCGGCCGCCTTCGTCAACGCCCGTTCGCTGGCGAACGGTTACGACGACCCGACGAAGGCGAGCCGGCCGTTCGACCAGGACCGCAACGGCTATGTGCTCGGCGAGGGCGCCGCGATGTTCATCCTGGAGCGGGCGGAGCACGCGGACGCCCGCGGCGCCGCCGGATACGCCGACGTCATCGGCTGGGGCGCGACCACCGACGGGTACCACGTGACCAAGCCCCGTCCGGACGGCTCGGGCGCCGCGGCCTGCATGCGGAAGGCCGTCGCGCGGGCCGGGCTGCGGCCCGAGGACATCGGTTACGTCAACGCGCACGCCACCAGCACCGGGCTCGGCGACATCGCCGAGGCGCGGGCGATCCGGGCGGTGTTCGGCGACGAGACCCCGCCGGTCAGCTCCACCAAGTCGGTCACCGGCCATCTGATGGGCGCCTCCGGGGCGTTCGAGGCCGCCGCCACCGTGCTGGCCGTCGCGCACGGCACGCTGCCGCCGACGTTCAATTTGGACCAGGTCGGCCGGGGCTGCGAGCTCAACCACGTGCGCGGAAAGGCGTACCGGACCGAGGTGCGGGCGGCGCTCTCCAACTCCTTCGGGTTCGGCGGCCACAACATCTCGCTGGCCATCGGCACCCCCACCACCCGGGGCCGGCGCCTCGCCGACGGAACGCGCAGCGATGGCTGAGCGGGCAGGCGACCTGCCGCTGCACAAGTTCTGGTGGCTGCACGACGCCCGCTGGTACCAGGGAGTGATGAAGCGGTACGGGCAGGAGGCCGCCAACGAGATCAACGCGGAGGCGATGCTCTTCGTGGCCCGCCGCGTCGCCCGCTGGTACACCGCCCGGCACGACGTCGACTTCGAGAAGCTGCCGATGGACGAGTTCGTCGACCGGTTCAAGGAGATCCCCCGGGTCATGTGGCCCGAGGACATGACCAACTACCAGCACCACGCGGTTGGTCCCGACACCTTCGAGACCGTGGTCACCGAGCACTTCGCGCTGAAGATGCTCAAGGCCGCCCGGTCCTTCGACAGCTACCGGTGCCCCTGCCTGGAGATGCGGGCCGGCTGGTTCGAGGGCATGGGGCTCACCGTCGAGGACAGCCGCAGCGAGTGCATGACCAGCGGCTCGGAGGTCTGCCGCTTCCGCGCGACCGTGCGTCGCACCGACCCGGATCCGGCCTGAACGCACGCGCGAACGCGCCCTGCCGGAACGTCCCGTCCAAGGGAGATCCACACCCATGATCGCAGGTATTGACCACGTCGAGTTCTTCGTGGGCGACGCCCAGCAGTCGTCCTTCTATCTCTGCGGTGCCTTCGGCTTCCGGCTGTGCGCCGAGGGCGGCCCGGAGACCGGCCTCACCGGGCACCGCTCGCTGCTGCTGCGCCAGGGCGGGGTCCGCCTCGTGCTCACCTCGGCGCTCACCGCGACCGCCGAGGCGGCCGGATACGTCAGCCGGCACGGCGACGGTGCGGCGGTGATCGCCTTCGGCACCGATGACGCCAGGGCCGAGTTCCACGCCGCCGTCGAGCAGGGCGCGGCCCCCGTGCGGGAGCCGGCCGTGTACGCGGACGCCGGAGCCCGGGTGGTGGTCGCCGAGGTCGCAGGGTTCGGCGATGTCGTCCACCGCTTCGTGGAACGGCACGGCGACCCGGACGCGTTCCTGCCGGGCCGGATGCAGACCCTGGCCCCGGACCCGGAGGACGGGGAGTCGCTGTTCGAGCTGATCGACCACGTCGCGGTGTGCGTGCCGGCCGGGGAGCTGGACCGGACGGTCGCCCACTACGAGAAGGCCTTCGGCTTCGCCCAGGTCTTCGAGGAGCACATCGAGGTGGGCGAGCAGGCGATGAACTCCAAGGTGGTGCAGTCCCCTTCGGGCGGCGTCACCTTCACGATCCTGGAGCCCGACACCACCCGCAGGCCCGGCCAGATCGACGACTTCATCGGCCGGCACGGCGGCGCCGGAGTGCAGCACCTGGCCTTCCTGGCGCCGGACATCTTCACCGCCGTGGACCGGCTGCAGCAGCGCGGAGCCCGCTTCCTGGCCACCCCGGACGGCTACTACGACGGCGTCGCGGGACGGGTCGGGGCCACCACGGTCGACGCGGCGGAACTGCGCCGCACCAACGTCCTGATCGACCGGGACCACTGGGGCGAGATCCTGCAGATCTTCACCCAGTCCATGCACGTGCGGCGCACCTACTTCATGGAGGTCATCGAGCGGCGCGGGGCGCGCAGCTTCGGCAGCGGCAACATCAGGGCGCTCTACGAGGCCGTGGAACGTGACGGTTCGAGCGCCGCGGCAGTCTGAGCGCCGCGGATCCGAGCGGGAGAACAGGACAGCGGGGAAGGCAGTTCATGGACGCGGGACAGACGGAATTCAAGCTCACCGACAAGGAAGCGGCACTGCTGCCGACGGACGACGAAGTACGGCAGTACGCCGAGCGCGGCTGGTATCTGTCGCGCAAGCTGTTCACCGACGACGAGATCGACGTACTGACCTCGGCGAGCGACCGGTACTACGCGGGCCACCGGGACCGCACGCTGCCGGTCCGGCCGGCCAGGCTGGCGTACTGGACCCCCGAGGACGGGCCGGTCCAGCGGCACAACGACTACATCCACTACGAGGACGACCGGATCGCGGCGATCCTGCGCAAGCCGCTGCTCGGGGCGGTCGCGGCCCGGCTCGCCGAGGCCGACGAGATCCGGGTCTTCCAGGCCACGATGATCTACAAGCCGCCGCGGCCCGACGAGCGCACCAACCTGGTGCCCTGGCACTTCGACAAGCACTACTGGGCCACCTGCACTTCGGAGCGCATGCTCACCGCCTTCATCCCGTTCCACGACTGCGGAACCGGGATGGGCACCATCACGATGATCGACGGGAGCCACCGCTGGCGCGAGGCCGCCGTCGTCGACAGTGCCACCCGACACTTCGCCGAACGCGACCGCTCGGAACTGGACCGGATGCTGGCCGAGAACGCCACGTACAACAGCACCCAGGTCACCAAGGTCCCGATGGAGATCCCCAAGGGCCATGTGAGCTTCCACCACTGCCGGACGTACCACGGCAGCGGACCCAACCTCAGCGACCGGCCGCGCCGGGCGATCTCGCTGCATCTGCAGGACGGCGCCAACCAGCACCGGCCGTTCCAGCTGTCCGACGGCTCACCGGTCGAGTACAACCACGACGTCCTCGTCCGCCGTACGCCCGCGGGCGAACCCGACTACTCCGACCCCGCGTTCTGCCCGGTCGTCTGGCGTTCCGGCACGGGACGCTGAGCCGCCGATGCGAACGGTGGCGGTGGTGGGCGGCGGGCTGATCGGCACCTCGATCGGTATGGATCTGCACGGGTGCGGGGTGCGGGTGCATGTCATCGACCGTGACCCGGTGACCCAGACGGTGGCCGCGGAACGCTGCCGGGGGTACGAGGGCGCACCACCGGAACCCGCCGACCTGGCGGTGATCGCGGTGCCGCCGGGCGCGGTCGCTCCGGTGCTGCGCGAGTGGCAGTCCCGCGGCCTGGCCCGCTGCTACACGGACGTGGCCAGCGCCAAGGAGTCCGTGCACCGGGCCGCCACGGCGGCGGGCTGTGCGCTGGACGCCTTCGTCGGCGGCCACCCCATGGCGGGGAGCGAGCGGCCGGGACCGTACGCGGCGCGCGCCGGGCTCTTCACGGGCCGGCCCTGGGTGCTCACCCCGGACCGGCACACCGGGACAGCCGCACTGTCCGCGGCCCTCGCGCTGGTCGAGGCGTGCGGGGCGCGGCTGGTGGTGATGGGCCGCGCCGAGCACGACCGGGCGGTCGCGACGACCTCGCACGCGCCGCACGTGGTAGCGAGCGCACTGGCCTCGGCGGTGGGCGCGGCTCCGCAGGAAGTGGTCGAACTGTGCGGGGCGGGGATCCGGGACGCGACCAGGATCGCCGCGGGCGAGACCGGACTGTGGAGCGACATCCTCGGCAGCAACGCGAGTGCGGTCGCGGCGGCACTGGAGCCGCTGATCACCGAACTCACCGCCGCCCTGGTCCAGTTGCGGGAGGTCGCGGGCGCTCCGCCCGGATCCCCGCCGAGGGCGCTGGCCGGGCTGCTGGACCGCGGCGGGGAAGGCCGCGCCCGCATCATGACGGCCCAGCCGGCCGCGGCCCCCGCGCCGCCACCGGTCGCGGTCCCTTCCTACGCCTAGCCGCGTCCTGCGCGCGGTCCCGTCCCGAGCCCGGTCCCGTCCTACGCCCAGCCATGAACGACGAGCGGAGAGGAGACAGCAGATGAGCCGGTCGGTCCTGGTCACCGGGGGCAATCGCGGTATCGGTCTGGCGGTCGCCAACGCCTTCCTGGCGCAGGGCGACCGGGTCGCGGTGACCTGTCGCGAATCCCCGCCGCCGGACGGAAAGCTGTTGGCCGTGCGGTGCGATGTGACCGACTCCGGGCAGATCGACGCGGCCTTCGACGCGGCCGAGCGCGCCCACGGGCCGGTCGAGGTACTGGTCTCCAACGCCGGGATCATCGACGACGTCCTGCTGCTGCGGATGCGCGAGGAGCAGTTCACCCGGGTCGTGGACACCAACCTCACCGGCGCCTACCGGGTCGCCCGGCGGGCCGCGCGCGGCATGGTGCGCGGCGGCTGGGGACGGATCGTGCTCATCTCCTCGGTGGCCGCCGTGCGCGGGGCTCCCGGGCAGGCCAACTACGCGGCGAGCAAGGCCGGTCTGGGCGGGCTGGCACGGGCCGTCGCGCGCGAGCTGGGCTCCCGGGCGATCACCGCCAACGTGGTACTGCCCGGTTTCATCCCCACCGACATCAACGCGGACCTGCCGGAGAAGGTCCGCCGGGAGGCGCTCGCCCAGATCCCGGCGGGCCGCTACGGGCGGCCGGAGGAGGTCGCGGCGGCCGTCACGTTCCTCGCGTCGGATGCCGCCGGCTACATCACGGGGGCCCTGCTGCCGGTGGACGGCGGACTCGGCATGGGCCACTGACACCGCAGGTCACGTCGGACCGGATCACGTCAGGCCGCAACAGGTCACGTCGGACCGGATCACGTCACGTCAGCTCTTGGAAACCGCAGACGACCGGGGGAGGACCCCTTGCACGCCACCCGCACCGTTCCCTGTCCGCTCGGCGCCCAGTCGCCCGACGCGCTCGGCGCACTGGCCCGCGAGCTCGTCGCGAAGCTCACCGCCGACCCGGGGGTGTCCCCGGCCCAGGCGGCGCGCGGTCTGGCCGGCAGCCCCGCCGGGCCGCACCGCGCCGTGGTGCTCGCGGAGGACCAGGCCGGGCTGCTCGACGGCCTGTCCGCGCTGGCCGCCGGCCGGCCCGCCGACCACCTCGTCACCGGACAGGCCGTTACCGACGCCGGAACGGCCTTCGTCTTCCCCGGCCAGGGCTCCCAGTGGCCGGGCATGGCGACGGAGCTGTACGCGAAGTCGGAGGTCTTCCACGACCGGCTCGACGCCGTGGCCGCCGAACTGGGCCGGTGGAACGACTGGAACCTCCTCGACGCCATGGCGGGCGCGGAGGGCGCGCCGGGTTTTGAACGGGTCGACGTGGTGCAGCCCGCGCTGTTCGCGATGATGGTGTCGCTGGCCGCGCAGTGGGAGTCGTACGGTGTCGTCCCGACGGCCGTGATCGGTCACTCGCAGGGCGAGATCGCCGCCGCGCACGTCGCCGGGATCCTCAGCCTCCAGGACGCCGTACGCATCGTGGTGATGCGCGGGCGCGTCCTGCGGAAGCTGACCGGGCGCGGCGGGATGCTCTCGGTGCCGATGCCGTACGAGTGGGTCGAGCGGTACGTGGCGGAGCACTCGGCGCGGCTGGCGCTCGCCGCCGAGAACGGCCCCGGCAACCTGGTCGTCTCCGGCGATGTGCCCGCCCTGGAGGAACTGGTCCAGCGGTGCGCGGAGGAAGGCGTCCGGGCCCGGATGGTGAAGGTCGACTACCCCTCCCACTCGCCGCAGATCGACGAGATCCGCGACGAGCTGCTCGCCGGCATCGCCGGCGTGGCCCCCGGCCCCGGCCGGATCCCCTACTACTCGTCGGTGGCCGCGGGCCGTATCGACGGCACCGAACTGGATGCCGACTACTGGTTCCGGAACCTGCGCCGCACGGTGCGCTTCGAGTCCGCGGTGCGCGCCGCGGCGGACGACGGCCATCTGCGGTTCGTGGAGAGCAGCCCGCACCCCGTGCTGGTGCGGGGAGTGCAGCGCACGCTCCGCGACGTGCCGGACGGCCGGGTGATCGAGTCGGTGCGGCGCGGTGAGGGCGGCCCCGACCGGTTCCTGCGCTCGGCGGCCGAGGCGTACACGCACGGTGCGGACGTCGCCTGGCCCGGCGCGCTGTTCAGCTGAATCCGTGGATCCGGAAGAGCCCGGATCCCCGGCGCCCACATGCTCCGGGAACCCAAGAGTCACGGCGGTCTCACGAGTTGTCCCACTCTGGAGGAACAGATGTCACGCTACGACTGGGAAATCGACAACCCCGGCATCGCCCGCCTTGAGCAGGCCGTGGAAGGCGCCCGCAGCCGGGTGGTCGGCCACCCCGTCTACCACAGCCTGGACAGCCTGGGCGCGGTGGTCACGTTCATGGAGCACCACGTCTTCGCCGTCTGGGACTTCATGTCCCTGCTGAAGTCGCTGCAGCGGAACCTGACCTGCGTCTCCGTGCCGTGGATCCCGAGCGGCCCGGCCGCGAGCCGGCGGCTCATCAACGACATCGTGCTGGTCGAGGAGAGCGACGAGATCGGCGAGGGCTTCATCAGCCACTTCGAGCTCTATCTGCAGGGCATGGCCGAGGCGGGCGCCGACACCGGGCCGATCGACTCCCTGGTGGCGCTGCTGCGCGAGGGCAAGCCGGTGCTGCCGTCCCTGAAGGAGGCGGGCGCGCCCGCCTCGTCCATCGAATTCGCCACGAAGACCTGGGAGTTCATCGAGAACTCCCCGGTGCACTGCCAGGCGGCGGCCTTCGCCTTCGGCCGCGAGGATCTGATTCCGGACATGTTCGACAAGGTGGTCGCCGTCAACCGCGACCAGGGCAACCGGCTCGGTTCCTTTGTCGACTATCTGGAACGGCACATCGAGGTGGACGGCGAGGAACACACCCCGATGGCCATGCAGATGCTCGCCGATCTGTGCGGCGACGACCAGGACAAGTGGGCGGAGTGCGAGGAGGCCATCAACGGGGCACTCGACGCCCGGGTCCGGCTGTGGGACGGCATCCTCGCGGAAGTCCGTGCCTGACAGCCATCATTGAGGTCACGTCACTTCAGCCAGCAGCGACGGAACTTCACATGACTCCCGCTGAATCCCACCAGGAGGACGACGTGCCGACGCAAGCGACAGAGGCATTATGGGCGGACCGCAGCGCACTTCTCGATCTCTGCGCGGGCCTGTGCGAGGCGGACTGGAAGACGGAGAGCGGCTGCCCCGGCTGGTCCGTACAGGATGTCGTGGCGCACATGGGCGCACTGTTCACCTCGGTGGTCGCTCCGGGGACGCTGCCCGACACCGCGGGCCTCGCGACCGAGCGGGCGCAGGACGTCCATGTGGAGTTCCGGCGCTCCTGGTCGGCCGCCCAGGTCGTACGGGACTACGCGTCGGTCAGCACCCAGGCCATCGGGGCGCTGGAGCGCCTCGCGGCCGTCGACCGGCAGCTGGACCTCGGTGACCTCGGGACGCATCCGGCGGCGCTGCTGCCCAACGCCTTCGCCTTCGACCACTACACCCACATCCGCGCCGACCTGTTCGCTCCGCGCGGCCCGCTGACCGGGACGCCGCCACCCTCCGACGAGCTGCGGCTCACGGCCGCGATCGACTGGATCGAGGCGGCCCTGCCGCAGCAGAACCGGGAGCTGCTCGCCGGGCTCTCGGGCTCGGCCGACCTGGTGCTCGACGGGCCCGGCGGCCGCACCATCAAGCTGGGGGCCGGCGGCCGGACGCTGCGGGTCGCCGGCGACACCACCTCGTTCGTCCGCTGGATCACCCAGCGCGGCAGCTGGGAGGAACTGGACGTCACCGCGTACGGCGATCCGGAGCAGGCGGCGCTGCTGCGCCGGCTGCGGGTGTGGTGACGCGGATGTTCCCCGACTTCACCACGACCCCGGAAGACCTGCGGCGGGCCGCGGCCCGCACGGCCGCGCTGCTGCGGACCGTGCCGGAGCCCGGCGCGCCCGTGCCGGGCCTGGCGTGGACCATCGGTGAGACCGCCGCCCATCTCGTCGTGGAGCTCCAGCACTACGCGGGCTTCGCCGGCGGCGAACTGGACGCCCGCACCGTGCTGGACGTCCTGCCCACCGGGCCGGGAGTGACCCCGGGCGAGCTGAACGCCGCCGCCAATACCCATCTGCTCGCCGGGTTCCCCGAGCGGGACCCGAAGGTGCTCGCGGACCTGCTGGAGTCGGCGGCCGCCGACGTCGGTGCGGCGGCCGGCCGCCGCCGCCCGGACGAACCCGTCCTCACCACCAACGGCCTGCACATGACCGTGCCGGTGATGGCGGCGACCCTGCTCGGCGAACAGGTCGTCCACGGCCTGGACATCGCCCGCGCCCGGCGGACGCCCTGGCCGGTGGACCGCCGGGACGCGCTGCTGATCGTCGAGGGCGTGCTCGCCATGGCCCCGGAGTACGTCGACCGGAAGCGGGCCGCCGGGATGCACATCGCGTACGAGCTGCGCTTCCGCGGCGGCCCGGGATACCGGTTCGCGGTGGACGACGGGACGGCCGAGGTGACCCCGGCGGGCGCCCGCGCGGACTGCCGGATCACCGCCGACCCGGCGGCCTTCGTGCTGATGGGCTACGGCCGGGTCGGACAGTGGGGTCAGGTGCTGCGCGGCCGGATCGTCGCCGGGGGACGGAAGCCCTGGCTCGCCTCGGCGTTCGGGTCGCTGCTCACCCCCGTCTGACCGTACGGCCGGGCGCGACGGCGGGACCGGTGGCTCGAGGTCGGAGGGCGGGGGTCAGAAGAGCTCCACGCCGGGAAGGTGCGGGCCTGGCTGGACGGGCAGTTGCGCGACCAGGGTGGTGATCCGCATGGACGGGTGCAGGGCGGCGTGCGCGCCGGCCGTACTCAGCGCGAGGGGGGAGCGGCGGCAGATTTTGATCAACTCGGCCGTCGCCTCCTCCTCGGCCACCACCCTGCTGTGGCCGAGCAGCACCTCCAGCGAGGCCCGGGCGTCCTGGAAGGAGAGCACATCGAGGCTGACCGGGTGCGCCCCGTGATGAGCCACCAGGCTGACGAGCTTGCGGCGGCTGGTCACCAGCGTCAGACACCCCGCGGCGCCCGGCAGCAGCGGCGACACCTGTTCCGCGGACTGCGCGTCGTCCAGCACCAGCAGCATCCGCTTGCCGGCCAGCAGGCTCCGCAGCAGCGCCGACCGCGCGGGCAGCCCGGCGGGCACCTGGTCCGGCTGCACGCCGAGCGAGTCGAGGAAGTCCGCGATCGCCTCGTCCGGCCCCAGCCGGGCGGGCGTGCTGCCGCGCAGGTTCACATAGAGCTGGCCGTCCGGAAAGCGGTCGGCGTGCTGATGGGCCCAGCGCACGGCGAGGGCGGTCTTGCCCACCCCCAGCGGGCCGTCGATCACGGCGAGACCGGCGTGCCGGCCCTGGTGTTCGAGCAGCGCGGTGAGCGAGCGCAGCTCGCGGTCCCGGCCGGCGAAGTGGCGGGCCGCCATGGGTATCTGCTGCGGGACCACCACCTGGGCGACGGGCTTGCCGGGCGGCCCGGGCACCGCCGCGGGGTCCCCGTCGGGGGCTCGCCCGGAGGCGAGCCGCGCCATGTCGCTCGGATCTAACTCCAGTGCGGTGGTGAGGAGTTGCAGGGAGCGGGGATGGGGTTTGCGGGTCCTCCCGCGTTCCAGGTCACTGATCATGCGGACGCTCAGCCCGGTACGCCGGGCCAGGTCCTCCTGAGTGAGGCCCATGGCCTCCCGGCGCTGGACGAGAAGTTCGGTCGAGTCACTGCTGATGTGCACGGTGTTCCCCCGTTGTGAAAGTACTGGTCCGCTGGCGGATGGCGCTGTTCCTAGGCGGGGCGTCCGCCGGGCGGCCGGTCGTGCGGATGGAGCAGCGTCCGGTCGACCGGGTTGAGTTCCGGCAGACCGCAGAGCAGCATCGCCTCGGCCAGCTCGTCGCGCAGCAGGCCGAGTACCGCCGCCACCCCGGTGGACCCGCCGCAGGTGAGACCCCACAGCGCGGGCCGTCCGATCAGGACGGTGTCGGCGCCCAGCGCCAGCGCTTTGAGGACGTCGGAGCCGTGGCGGAAGGCGCCGTCCACGAGCACCGCGCACCGTCCGCGCACTTCGGCGGCGATCTCGGGCAGCGCCGCCACCGCCGTGACGGCGCCGGGCAGTTGGCGGCCGCCGTGGTTGGAGACGACGACGCCGTCCATGCCGTGCTCGACCGCGAGCCGGGCGTCCTGGGCGGTCAGTACGCCCTTGAGGAGCAGCGGCAGTTTGGTGCGCCCGCGCAGCCAGGCCAGGTCGGCCCAGCCCACCGAGGTGTCGAACTGCTCGGCGGAGTGTGCCGCGAGCGCCGACGTACCGGCGACGGCGCGATGGGTGGTGGTCATGACCGAGGAGTCCAGGTTGACCGCACGTACGTCCGCGGGGACCGAGAACGCGTTGCGCAGGTCCCGCGGTCTGCGGGCGACCACCGGGGCGTCCACCGTGAGCACCAGCGCGCCGAATCCGGCCTCCTCGGCGCTCGCGACGAGCTTCTCCAACTGGTCGCGGCGGCGCAGCCAGTACAGCTGCAGCCACAGCGGTCCGGACGCCGCGCCGGCCATCTCCTGCAGTGTCCGGTTGGCGAAGATGCTGGCGATGAACAGGGCGCCGGCGGAACCCGCCCCCTGGGCGGTGGCCACCTCGCCCTCGGGGTGGAACAGCCGGTGGTGCGCCATCGGCGCCACTCCGAGCGGCACCCGCAGCGGGCGTCCCAGCAAAGTGGTGCCGAGGTCGGGCCCGGCGGTACCGGTGAGGACCCGAGGATGCAGTCCCAGCCGGTCGAGTACGGCCTGGTTGGCATGGACGGCGGATTCATCGCCGCTGCCTCCGGCCAGATAGTCCCACACCGGCGGGGAAAGGCGCCGGCGAGCCTCTTCTTCGAAATCCCTGACGTGCAATAACGCGCGTTCTTGGGTCACGAGTTGCAGTCTCTCAGTACTTGGTTCGGATGCGGGTAATATCTTTTCCAACTCACGGTGTCACCGTCCGGAAGTCCTGGCTTTCTGCGCCGGGAGGAAAACGCGGAAGCCGCCGCGGTGCGGGCGGCGGTTCGGCGATCGATGAATTGCGGTGAGTTCCGGTGGGTTTCTCAGGACATCACGGGCAGTACTCCTCACGCGTCAGACGGCAATGACCTCGATGGCGCCTTCCCCGTTGGGGTCGGTGGCCGGGGCCGGATGGACGGCGGTGACCTCGAAGCCCGCTTTCTCGGCGAGCGCGCGGTACTCCGGTCCCGTCCTGTTGCGGCCCTCGACCATCGCCAGCATCAGCAGGTCGTACACCTTGGCCTGGCTGGGGCCGGGTCCTGAGGGGATGATCTTCTCCAGGATCACCAGGCGGCCGCCTGCCGGCAGGGCCGCGCGGGTGGTGCGCAGAATGGCCAGGGCCTTCTCGTCGGTCCAGTTGTGCAGACAGCGGGAGAGCAGATAGAGGTCGCCGCCGGTGGGGACCTCCTCGAAGAAGCTGCCCTCCACCAGCGTCGTCCGGTCGGTGAGGCCCGCTGCTTCCAGCCGCTGCCGGGCCTGGCTCACCGCCTCGGGCAGTTCGAGAAGCACTCCGTGCAGTTCCGGGCGGTCCGTGAGCACCTCGGCCAGCAGGTTCCCGTTGCCGCCGCCGATGTCCACGACCGTGCGGACACCGTCGAGTGAGCACTGCGCGAACGCGGCGGGCACCGCGCCGCGGCTGCCCAGCGCCGCGTTGAAGGTGCGGGCGACCTCCTTGTGCTCCTGCAGATACGTGTACATCGGCATGCCGTGCACCTCGTCGAAGGCGGGCGTTCCGGTGCGTACGGCGTGCACGAGCGCGCCGAACGAGCGGAACACCTCCTCGCCGAGCATGATCGCGCTGTTCCGCATCGAGTTGGGCACATCCGAGCGGAGCAGGGCGGAGACCGGAGTGAGCGAGAACCTGTCCTGCTCGTCCTGTTCGAAGATCCCGACCGAGGCGAGCGCCCGCAGAATGCGGTGCACCCCGTCCGGATGCGCATCGCATTCCGCGGCTATCTCCGCCGCCGCTTTGGGGCCTTCGGCCAGGACGTCGGAAATTCCGAGCACCGCGGCCGTATAACAGGCCTGTGCCACCCAGGATCCGGTGAGCGCACCGAGCAGTGTGCGGCTCGCGGCCGCCCTTTCCTGATCCGACGTCGATTCCTCGTCCACCGGGCCGTGCGTCCGGTCATTGCCACTCATTGCGTCATCGCTTTCTTTCGGTCTTCCTTTTCGACGGCGGGCCTTACGGCCGGCCTCTTGACGGCCAGACAGGTGAGGGCGGCGAGCGCGGTCACGGCCACGGGCAGGGCGATCGTCGCGTGCATCGCGTCGATGAATCCGTGGGCCAGGGCCTGTCGCCCGGCCTCCCTGAGTTGACCGGCCAACTCGGCGGGCACCCCGGCCGGCGGCCCGGGTGCGCTGCCCGCCCCGACTTCGAGGCCGCGTTCGGCGGTGGAGCGCAGCCCCGACATGAAGGAGGCGCGGTACTGCTCCGGCAGCGCCAGGGAGCGGCTGTTCGCCTGGTCGCCGATCGACGCGACGAGCCGGTTCTGCAGCAGCGCACCGACCGCCGCGGTGCCGATGACCGCGCCGAACTGCCGGTTGGAGTTGAAGACCCCGGAGGCCGCCCCGCTGAGTTCGGGCCGTACCCCGCGCATCGCGATGGTCGGCATCGGCGCGAACGTCCCGCCCATGCCGGCTCCGGCGACGAGCAGCGGGGGCAGGAAGTGGTACCAGCGGGAGTCCGGTTGGGCGATCGCGGCCATCCACCCCATCCCGGCCGCGAACAGCAGCAGCCCGGAGACCAGGATGTAGCGGCCGTCGATCCGGTCGGTCAGCCGCCCCGCCAACGGCGCCAGGACCATCGACACCATCGCGGCGGGCGCCAGGGTGAGCCCCGCCCGCAGCGCGCTCATCCCGGCCACCGACTGCAGATAGAGGTTGAAGAGCAGCAGGAAGCCGAGCATGCCGATGTTGACCGCACCGCCGACGACGTTCATCAGCGCGTAGTCGCGGTCCCGGAACAGGGCGAACGGGATCAGCGGATCCCGTTCCTGCGAGCGGGCTTGCAACCCGAGGAAGACGGCGAGGAGTACCACTCCGACGCCGAGCACCAGCGGAATGCTGATGAACGAGACCACCGTTCCCCAGTCGTAGCGCTGCCCCTCGACCAGCCCGTAGCAGAGCGCCAGCAGCGCCAGCGTGATCAGCAGCACGCCGAGCGGGTCGAGCCGGCGCGATCTGCTCTCGCGGACCTCGGTGACGACCGCGAACGTTCCGGCCAGCACGACGATCGCGATCGGCAGATTGATGAAGAAGATCCACCGCCAGCCGAACGCGGTGACGAGCAGACCGCCCACCGTCGGCCCGGCGATCGCGGCGATGCCCGCCACCGCGCCCCAGATCCCGAAGGCGGTACCGCGCCGCTCGGGCGGGAAGCTGTGGGTGAGGATGGTCAGGGTCTGCGGCATCAGGATCGCCGCCCCCAGCCCCTGCACCGCCCGGAACGCGATCAGCTGACCCGGATCGGTGGCGAACCCGCAAGCCATCGAGGCGAGCGTGAACAGGACGACGCCGGCCGCGAAGGTGCTGCGCGGGCCCCACAGGTCGCCGATGCGTCCCGCGGTGATCAGCAGCGCCGCGAGCACCAGGGTGTAGCCGTTGATGACCCACAGGATCTGATCGAGCGAGGCACCCAGGTCATCGACCACGTCCGGGATGGCGATGTTGACGATCGTCAGGTCGAGCAGCGTCATGAAGTAGCCGAGCGAGATGACGATCAGCGTGGCCCACGGGTTGCCGCGCAGGTTCCTCATGGCAGCCCCGCCTTCACTCCGCCTCGGGTGCGGGACCGGTCAGCGACTCGCTGATCGCCTGGCCGACGGCGCCCGCCAGGAAGCGGTGGAACTCGGCGTTGCCCCGCCGGTCGGTGACGACCTCGACGAGCCGGGGGCCTGGCGCCCGGACCGCGTCCAGCAGCTCCGTCATCGAACCGGCTCTGGTGTACGGCCAGTCGGCGGCGCGGGCGACGGCGTCGAGCCGCACGTTGTGCGGCGTGCCGAAGAACGTCTCGAAGCCGTCGATGGGTTCGCTCTGCGGGGTCATCGAGAAGATCCCGCCGCCGTTGTTGTTGACCACGACGATCACCAGGTCCGGCCGGGCCGGAGCCGCCCCGGTGATCAGCCCGTTCTGGTCGTGCAGCAGGGACAGGTCACCCAGCAGGGCGTACGCGCGCCCCGACGTCTCGGCCTCATGGGCCAGTGCGGCGCCGATCGCGCTGGACACCGCCCCGTCGATCCCGCTCAGCCCCCGGTTGGCCAGGACGCGCAGATCGCCGCGCGGCCGCAGGGTCCGCTCGACATCGCGTACCGGCATGCTGGACGCGGCGAACAGCAGCGATCCGGGTGGCAGCGCGGCCGCCAGGTCACGGGCGATCCGGGGCTCGGTGACCCCGCCCGCGTCGAGCGTGCTGTCGAGCGCCTCCAGGGCCGCCTTGTCCGCGTCCCGCCACAGCCGCAGCCAGTCCGGATCCGTCTTCTCCTGCACGGGCTTCCCGAGCCGGGAGATCACCTTGGTCGCGGTGCGCGCCGGATCGGCCCAGTCCTCCGCCGGATCCACGACGATCAACTCCTTGACGGAGCCGAGGTAGTTGAGCAGTGCCAGGTTCACCCCGGCCCGGCCGACGGCGACCACCGCCTCGGGGTGCGCCACGGCGCGGAACCCGGGGTGCGACAGCAGATAGCCGTACGTCGTGATCGCGTTGCCGCCCTGGCGGGCACCGCTCTGCGGTTCGGCCAGCAGCGGCCAGCCGGCCTGCTCGGCGAAGGCCACGGCGCCGGCCGGGTCCACCGCGGCGTCGCCGACCACGACCACCCCGCGCGCCGGGACCTCCAGCGCCTGCGGTTCGGGCAGGCTGCGCACCACGCGTATCCTCGGGCGCGGTTCCTGGTTCGCGACGCCCGCCCGACCGGCCTCGGCGTCGGCGGTGTTCTCCAGCGGGTCGGGCAGCATCAGATTGAGCTGGACGGGCCCTCCGGCCGCGGCCGCGACGGTACGGGAGAGCACCGAACGCCAGTACCCGGTGGTCGCCTCGTCGCCGGGGACGGACTCCAGCTCGGCGAAGAACCCGGTCGAGGTGCCGAACATCCGCACCTGGTCGGTCGTCTGGTTGGCGCCCGTGCCGCGCCAGACCGGTTTGCGGTCGGTGGTGATCACGACGAGCGGCACCCGGGCGTGCCGCGCCTCGAGGACCGCCGGGTGCAGGTTGGCCGCCGCGGTGCCGGAGGTGCAGGCGACCGCGACCGGGCGGCCACTGGCCCGGGCGAGCCCGAGCGCGAGGAATCCGGCGGAGCGTTCGTCGATCCGTACGTGCAGCCGCAGGCCCGGGTGCCGGTACAGGGCGGAGGCGAGCAGCCCCGAGTGCAGTCCGGGGGAGATCACCGCCTCCGTGACCCCGCACTGCGCCAGTTCGTCGGCCACGGTGGCGGTGAGCTGGTCGGAAAGGTTCATGGTGTCCCGGTCTCCAGATCGGATCGATACGGCGAGGGGCTGTTCGTGGCAGCGGCCGGTCGGGCGGGCCGGTTTCCGGTGCGGCGGCCGGCCGTCGCGGGACCGGTCAGCTGCCCGGCCGGTCCCACAGGGCGCGCGCCCGCCGCTTGATGTGCTCGGGGAAGTTCTGCTCGAAGGCGGTGCTCACGGGCCGCTTGTCCGCGTCCGGGGAGAGCAGGCAGTCGTACGCCATCTTCGGGCCGCTCAGGCTCTGCATCTCGGCGGCGGAGTAGATGATGTGCAGCGGGGTGAACAGCTGGTCCTCGATGAGGACCTGCCCCTGCACCGGATGGCAGCGGGTGGCGAACCCCCAGGCCAGATCGCGCAGATCGGTGGGGTCGAGGTCGTCGTCGAGCACCAGGATCCGGGTGATCCAGAAACCCACCTTGGGCCGGAGCACCACATTCGCGATGGCCCGGGTCAGCATGCGGGTCGTGGTGTGGATGCCGCCGCCCCACTGCCGCCAGCCGCGCGGCACGGTGATCGCGGCGAGCGTGCACGAGCCTTCCGGGATCAGCCACGCGGCGGTCACCGGCAGCCCGGCACCGCGCAGATTGCGCAGCACCTCGGCGGCGTGCGTGGGGCCCACCACGGTGTGGACCTCCTCGACCGGCTTGCCCGCCGAGACCACCGGCAGGATCGGGTCGTCCCGGTGGGTGATCGCGGAGATATGGAAGACCGGCCGCTGTCGGGGCTGCCCGGATATGTAGCCGAAGAACTCGCCCATCGGCCCCTCCGGCAGGGTCTCGTCGAGCGAGACATGGCCCTCGACGACGATCTCCGCGGAGGCCGGCACCTGCAGATCGACGGTGCGGCAGCGCGTCACCTCCAGCGGTTCGCCGAAGTAGCCGCCGAGGTACCCGGACTCGTCACGGCCGGAGGGCAGCGCCATCCCGCCCGCGAACGGGATCGCCGGTTCGCTGCCCTGGACCAGCGCGGCGGGCATGGGTTCGCCGCGCTCCTTCCACATCGCGTAGATCTTCCCGATGTCCTGCGGCGGGTTGATCATGACGACCAGCGTCCGGCTGTCGGCCGCCATCACCCGCGTGATGGCCCAGTTGGTCCACGAGCCGTCCGGGCTGCGCACGATGATGACGCCCCAGGTGTTGAGGTAGCGCCCGGCGTCGCCCGCGTGCACCAGCGGCACCGGGAACGCGTCCAGCGTGGCCTCGTCGCCGAGCAGCACGTTCTGCTGGCAGGGTGCGTCGGTGATCTCCACCGGCGGGATGGGTTCGGCGTCGAGCGCGGCCGTGAGCTGGTCCACGATGGCCAGCGGATGGGTCCCGGGCTCCAGCCCCAGCGACAGCGCGACCCGTGCCCAGCGTGCCTCGGGCAGCGAGCTCAGTGCTCCCGGTGCTCCGAGGATCCGATAGCCCGGCGGGTGTCCGGCGAGCCGGTTGAACAGGGGGGCGGGCAGTTGGTTCTCCACGGCGTAACGGATCACCGCGCCGGCCTCGAGTTCGGTACTCACCTCGTCGTCGATTTCGCGTAAGTCGCCTATTTCCCGCAGTTCCTCAAGATATGCCCGAAGACTGGTCAAGTGCTTCTTCATTCGGAGCTGGCACCTCGTGTAAACCGGTTGATGAACCGGCAGGAGAGCCGGTATGGGATGGCGTGTCAATGCGTGCGGATACCACTGATGAAGGCAAGGGGAAAGGAGGGCCGGCCGGTGCTGTCGTCATCGCCCGGGCGGCCGAATATGAGCCCCGCGTCCCCGGGGAGTCCCTCTCCGGGAGGGCCGCCCGCGCCCGAGGGGCCGTGCAGGGCCTGTGCAGAGTCTGTGAAGGTCGGGAGGGGTGGCCGGCGGCACTGGAGGACGTCAATTCGGAATATTGAATTCCGCTCATCTCTCAGGCTTGCTCCTCCCGTGAACAGCTTCGGCGGGTCGGCGGTGTGGCGGGCGGGAGAACGCATTAGCGTTTTCCTGACGCCTACTGCTCAGGTACTTCGCGCGAGTCATGTCTTTGAGGCGAGCTGTGTTCAAGTGGCACTTGAGGGCAACACTAGCCTGCGCCCGGAGCCGGTTCAAGGGCGGCCAATTTTACGCAGGTAAAGTGCCGGAAAGCCGCGCGAAGACCCCCGAGAACGGTTGGGCGAGTTCTCGCCAATTCCGTTCGTACGGTGCGTGGCGGCAGGCGAACCACTGGGTGAACCGTGCCCCACAAGGCCCGGCCACGGCTCCTGGACAGCCGGACCGCTGTCCTGCCGGGCCGGCGCCGATCGGCGGAATCCCTACCGCGGTTCCCGCTCCGGGAGGGGACCGTCGCCGGGTTGATGGGCGGAGACGGCGATGGTCTCCTTGCGGAAGAACGCGGGGCGGATCACCCGGTAGACGAGCATCAGAATGCCGCCGAGCACCAGCGCGCCGATACCGGTGACGAAGACTCCGCCGAACGTCCAGTGCGGCGGGAACGGCAGGGTCCACGAGGTGCTGCCGTAGTCCGAGGCGGAGTACACCACGCAGGCGTTGATGAAGAAGTACAGCAACAGGACGCCGCCGATCCCCGGCATGATCCCCTTGCCCCACAGATCGCGCGGGCTCCGGGTCAGCACCTTGCGGTAGTACCAGACACAGGCGAACCCGGTGAGCCCGTAGTAGAAGGCGATCATCAGGCCCACCGAACCGATGGAGTCGGCCAGCACGTTCTCACTGACGCGGGTCAGCATCACGTAGAAGGCGATGGAGGCCAGTCCCATGCCCACCGTCGACCAGGTCGGGGTGAGGAACCGGGGGTGCATCCGGGCGAACCGGTCCGGGATCGCCTTGAACGCGGCCATCGAGAGCGTGGTGCGCGCCGTCGGCAGGATGGTGGTCTGGGTGGAGGCCGCGGCCGAGGTGAGCACCATGAAGATCAGGAGTTTGGTGGCGAAGCCGCCCCAGCCCCCGGTACCGAAGACCTCGTTCCCGAGGCTGGACAGCACGTCCCCGGAGTTGTCGGGGTTGGCGAGCCCGATGCCCTTGTCCCCGACCCCGGCGAAGGCCTGCGCGGACACGGTGACCACGACGTAGACGAGCAGCAGGATGACGGTGGACATGACCGCGGCCCGGCCCGGGGTGCGGCCGCGGTCCTTGGTCTCCTCGTTGACCGACACGGCCGTGTCCCAGCCCCAGTAGATGAAGATTCCGGCGAGGATGCCCTTGGTGAGGGCGTCCAGCGAGTCGATCTTGGCGGGGTTGAACCACGACCACGAGATCTCCGTCGCCACGCTCGGCGCCGTTCCCCCGTACACCTTGACCAGCGCGGTGATGGCCAGCAGGAAGAGCACCACGATCTCGATGGTGAGCAGCACCTTCTGCAGGTTGGCCGAGAGCTCGATGCCGATGTAGCAGATCAGCGTCATCACGGCGATCCACAGCACGCCGACCACGGTGACCCACGTGGTGTTCTGGGCCAGCCCGTCGGCGCCGATGAGCTGGAAGCCGTAGGCCCCGGCGATCTGGGCCAGATTCGCCATGACGATGATGTCGGCGGCGATGATGCCCCAGCCGCCCATCCAGCCGGTCCGCGGGCCGAAGGCCCTGGAGGCCCAGGTGAAGGTGGTGCCGCAGTCCGGGTCCGCCTCGTTGAGCTGCTTGTACGCGTAGGCGATCAGGAACATCGGGATGAAGGCCAGGATGATCACGATCGGTGACTGGAACCCGACGACCGCGACGATGACCCCGAGGGTCGCCGCGAGACTATAGGCGGGCGCCGTCGAGGCCAGGCCGATCACCATGCTGGAGAACAGCCCCAGCGCGCCGTCCTTGAGCCCCTTCTCCGTCGATCCAGGTCCCGACGGAGGCCGGGCCGCGGGAGGGACAACAGGTACACCCATAACGGCCGCCTCCGGTCAAAGAAGCACACCCCACGCATTTCCACAATGGACCGCTTCCCCGCAGGTCCGCAACCCAAAGGCGCTAGGCCGGGTCTGACAAATACCGGCGTCCGCCCGAAGAGCGTGCGTGCCAGGCGCCCCGGGCTGGGGGCACCTCCCAGCCGTAGCTGGGGGAGGGATTTGCCAGACCCGGCCTAGGCCGGGTCCGAGGGCGCTTCGCGTCGGCCGGTGTCCGCCGGGGCGTCGTGCGGGGCGCTCAGCGGCAGCAGCCGGGGGCGTTTCGCCGTGCGGCCGTCGCCGGAGGACCGGCCGCGCAGCCGGCGTCCGAGCCAGGGGCCGAGGAACGCGGTCGCCCAGCGCAGTTCGGCCGCCGCGGTCTGCCGCCGGGTGGGGGCCGCCTGGGGCGGCAGCGGGTGGGTCCACGCGTCGCTGCTGCCCGGCAGCCGGACGGCGTCGGCGATGGCCGCTGCGATCCGCTCGTGGCCGAGGGGGCTGGCGTGGAGCCGGTCCACGGTCCACATGCGCGGGTCGGTGGTGACGGGAGGCGCGGCGGTTTCGGCGACCGAGACGCCGTGCCGGGCGGCCGCGGTGCGGATCCGGTCGTTGAGGTCGAGGACGCGGGACGCGAGGGGCCGGGCGAGCGGTGCGATCTTCCCGATGTCGGGGAAGGTGAGGGTGACCACGTGGGCTCCGGCGGCGGTGAGCGCGGCGAACATCTCCTCCAGCTGCCCGGCCACCTCCGCGGCGTCGAACCGGGGCCTGAGCAGGTCGTTGACCCCGGCGACCACGGTGGCCAGGTCGGGGCGCAGAGCCAGGGCGGGCTCCAGCTGTTCGGCGCGGACCTGGCCGGCGACGCGTCCTCGTACGGCCAGATTCGCGTACTGAAGGCCGGGGTTGACGGCCCTGAGGTGCTCCGCGAACCGGTCGGCGAAGCCCCGCAGGCCGACGGTGTCGTCCCCGTCGCCGAGCCCTTCGGTCTGACTGTCACCCAGCGCGACGTAGCGCAGGTATTCACCGTTCGGCATGGGTCGACTCCCTATCCCGCAGCACGGCTGCGATCCGCAGGCACCAGTCCCGGTGGTCCTGCTCGAAGGCCAGGCCGCGCAGGCAGGTCAGATAGGGCCCGATCCGCTCGCCGTGGCGCAGGAACTCCTCCTCGTCGGCGTCGCCGCGCAGCTGGTGCAGCAGTTTGCCGAGGAGCTCGATCTTGGCCTCGGCCGCGGCGGCGCGCTCCTGGAGCTGTTCGAGCACGGGCGCGGTGCCGACGCGGTCGACGGCCTGGACCTTGACGAGGAGGTCGTCGCGGATCACCGAGGGCTTGGACGGGGCCGCGGCGAAGGCCTCCAGTTCGGCGAGGCCGGCGTCGGTGACGTGGAACATGCGCTTGTTGGGCCGGGACTCCTGGACCACCTGCCGGCCCGCGACCAGTCCTTCCTTCTCCAGCTTCGTCAGCTCGGCGTAGAGCTGCTGGGGCAGGGCGTGCCAGAAGTTCCCGACGCCGATGTCGAACGCCTTCGCCAGCTGGTATCCGCTGTACTCGCCGTCCAGCAGCGCCGCCAGCACGGCATGTCGCAAAGCCATCGAAGCGGCCCCTTCCCTTTCTCCGTCCGGCACCGCATCCTACCCAAGAACATGATTAGTCATATCCTTGAGTATCCGAGCTCGGGGCACCTGCGTATCTGGAGGGGTCATGGAGACTGCCGAACGCTTCCGTACCGCCGTGGAGAAGCGCGATCTCGCCGCACTGGACGACCTGTTCACCGACGACATCCGCTTCTACAGCCCGGTGAAGTTCACGCCCTTCGAGGGCAAGGCCATGGTGTTGGGGCTCTTCGGCGTGCTGCTGCGCACCTTCGAGGACTTCCGCTACGTCGGACGGTTCGACGGCACGGCCGAGACCAGTACCGACGGCGCAGAGGCCCCGTCGGAGATCCTCGTCTTCCGGGCCACCGTGGACGGCAAGGAGATCCACGGCATCGACATGCTCCAGTTCGACGAGGCCGGCCGGGTCAAGGAGTTCACGGTGATGGTCCGTCCCCAGTCCGCCGTACAGGCCCTGGGCCAGGCGGTCCTCGCCGGCCTGGTCGCCGACGGCCTGGTCCCCGGGGGCGCCGCCCCGACCTCCTGACGCCCGGCCCCCTGACGCCCCGCCGTTCAGCAGTCCCGCAGGCCGGCCAGGGCCATGCCGTGTTCCCGGGGGTGGTCCATGGCCCCGGCCATGGCGAGGGCGGTCCGGAACTGCTGCTCCGCCTCGGTGCGGCGGCCCGCTGCCGCGTAGGTGCTCCCGAGGCGGCTGCGGACCTCCATCTCCAGCGCCGTGCTGGTGTGCTCGTTGAGGGTGGAGAGGGCTTCGTGGTGGAGGGCGACGGCCGAGGGCAGATCGCCCTCGCCGTGCTCCGCGGCGCCGAGCCGCGACAGGCTCACCGCGCGCAGCGGCAGGTCCCCGACCTCCCGGGCCAGTTCTGCCGCCCGCCGGAGCAGGCCTCTGGCCTCCGCGTGCCGTCCGAGGTCGAGATGGACCTCGGCGGCGTGACACAGGGTCTTGCTGATCATCCTGGGCCGGTCGATCTTCTCGGCGAACGCGAGGGAGGTGGCGAAGTACGCGAGCGCGTCCTCGTAGTGCCCCTGATGGTGGTGGATGGCGCCGAGGTTGCAGGTCGACATCCCGCCCAGCCAGTCGTCGTCGAGCCGGGCCGCCAGCTCCACCACCTCACTCAGGTGGGCGACCGCCTCCCCGGTGCGGTCCAGCGACCGCTCCGAGGCGCCCATCCCGGCCAGCGCCCGCGCCTGTTCCCGCAGATCGCCCAGGCGGCGGGCGATGCGCAGTGCGTCGGTGAACCAGGCGTGCGCCTGCCGGAACCGCCCCTGGTAGATGTCGACGATGCCCATACAGCTCCGCAGGGAGGAGGGCATCCGCCGGTCATCGGCCGTGTCCGCGCAGGTCAGCGCGAGTTCCAGGGCCGACCGGCACTCGTGGTAGCGGCCCTGGCGGACCAGATGGTCGACCAGGCCCTCGGCGATCCAGCAGGCGTGGTCGGCCTCCCCGGCGGTCACCGCGCAGGCCACCACATCGACCAGTTGGCAGGCCGCGGCGTCCAACCAGGCAGCGGCGGCCTGCCAGTCGGCGAACGGCGAGCCGGTGACGTCCGGTCCCGTCGGGAAGCCCTCGGGGCCCCAGTCGCTGGCGATCCGGCCGGCGGCCGTGTAGAGGTGCAGCACGGCGGAGCGGGCGGCCGCGGACTCCTCGGGCTCCGCGGCGGCGAGCCGCAGCGTGTGGTCCCGCACCAGGTCGTGCAGCCGGTAGCGGCCCGGCCGCGGCTGCTGCAGCAGACTCGCGTCGACCAGTTGCTCCAGGACGTCCTCGGCGTCCTCGCGGGAGCAGCCCAGCATGACGGCCGGGGTGAGCGCGTCGAACCCGGCCGTCGGCGACAGTCCCAGAGCGCGGAAACCGCGCTGCAGCCCGGGCGCGAGCTGGTCGTAGGACATCCGGAAGGCCGCCTCCACGCTGCGGTCCTCGGCCCGCAGTTCACCGAGGCGGCGCTCGTCGTCCGACAGCCGGTCCACCAGGTGGGCCAGCGTCCAGGACCGGCGGTTCTGCAGCCGGGCCCCGGTGATCCGCAGCGCCAGCGGCAGTCCGCCGCAGCGCCGGGCGAGTTCCCGCGCGGCCTCCGGCTCCCGGTCCGCGCGCGCCTCGCCGAGGAGGTGCCGGAGCAGCGCGACCCCCTCGCCCGTGCCGAGCGGCTCCACGGTGAGCCGCAGGTCGGCGTCGAGCCCGGACAGCCGCTGCCGGCCCACCACCAGCACCCTGCTGCCCGGCCCGGCGGGCAGCAGCGGGCGCACCAGCTCGGCGCTGGGAGCGTCGTCCACGACCAGCAGCAGCCGCAGCGAACTCGTCGCCGCACGCCAGGCCGTCACCAGCTCGTCCAGCTCGTCCGGCAGTTCACCGTCGGCGCTCCCGACCGCGCGCAGCAGCCGGTGCAGCGTCCGCTGCGGTCCTGTGCTCTCCTGGCCGGTGCCGTACGCGTGCAGGTCCACGAACAGGCAGCCGTCCGGGTACTGGTCGCGGAGCGTCCAGGCGGCGCGGACCACCAGCGCGGTCTTGCCGACACCCGCCGTGCCGTCCACGGCCGCCACGGACACGGCCCCGGCGGACGCGGGCGCGGTGAGCAGGGCGAGTTCGGCCTCGCGGCCGACCAGGCAGGCGGTGTCCCCGGGCAGTTCGTTCCGCTGCGGCGCGGGGCGCGCGGGCGCCGACCCGGCCGCGCGCTGCCGCACCACCCGGCCGAGCAGCAGCCCGTCGTCCCGGCGCAGGACGCCCTGGTGCACCCGACGCAGTTCCTCGCCGGGCTCCACCCCCAGCTCGTCGAGGAGCCGGTCCCGTGTCTCCCCGTAGACGGCCAGCGCCTCGACCTGCCGGTCGCTGCCGTACAGCGCGCGCATCCGCAGCGCGGCGAGCGGTTCGTCGTACGGCCGGGCCGCGGCCGGCACCACGAGGCCGTCCAGGGCGTCCGTGTACCGGCCGAGCAGCACCAGACACTCCAGCCGCTCCCGTTCGAGCGTGCGCCGGTGCTGCGCCAGCCGCTGCCGTTCGGCGTCCGCGAACGGCCCCAGCAGACCGGTCAGCGGCTCGCCGCGGAACAACCCGAGAGCCAGGGCGAAGTTGTCGAGGGCGGCCGCGGGATCGCCGGCGGCCTGCGCGCGCCGGGCGCCGCCGGCCCGCTCGGCCAGTTCGTCGACGTCCCTCCGTGCCCCGCCGGCCACGAAGCGGTAGCCGCCGCGCTCGCTGCGGATCAACGACTCGGCAGGACCGGCATCCCGCGTGTCCAGCAGCTTCCGCAGCGGATAGACGTAACTCGGCAGGACCCGATGGCCCGTTCCCGGAGGATCGGCCCCCCAGACGTCGTCGAGCAGCTGCTGGTGGGTGACGAGGGTGCCCGGCCGCAGGACCAGCGCGGCCAGCACTTCCTGCCGCCGTACCGGACCGAGTTCGAGCGGTGCGTCGCCCCTGGTGGCTCTGACCGGCCCGAGCAGGTCGATCTGTAGCCACCCCGTTGAATCTGCGCCCACCCCGTAGTCCTCCGCGTCCCCCGATTCAGCAAGATTTCATCAGCATTGCAGCGCCTCGCGGAAGACTTTGGCAAGTGCGTGGGATACCGGTGCGCCTTCGTCCCGGACCCGGCCCACGGGACTGGCCTGCGCCGTTCCCTATGCCGAGAACCGGACGGAAAGCGAACTGCCCCGTGAGTGAGACCCCGCAGAACCCCATGGACCCCCGGCAGGGCCCTTACCGGACCGACCCCACCCAGCCGCTCGGGCAGGGGACGCCGGCAGGGCAGGGGATGCCGGGAGGGCAGGGGATGCCGGGAGGGCCGGGCTGGGGACCGGCGGCGCAGCCCCCGGGGCAGCTGCCGCCGCCGGTCCCGGCCCAGCCGCCGGGCGCGCCCTCGGCCTGGTCGCAGCACCTCCCGCCGACCCCGCCGCAGTACGGACCGCCGAACGGGGGGCGGCCGGGCGGGAGTGGGAAGCCCTGGCTGATCGGCGGCGCCGTGCTCGTCGTGGCCGCGATCGTCGGCGTGATCATCGCCACATCCGGGGGCGATGACAAGAACGCCGCGTCGGGGAGTCCGTCCGGTGCCCCGGGCGGCGGCAAGCTTCCGTCGCGGGCCCCGGCGGGACGGACGTTCACCCACGTCCCCGATGGGTGCCGGCTGATCAAGGCGGCCACCATCGCGAGCATCGCGCCCGGAACCGAGTGCAAGCCGTCGCAGTTCGACAACACGACCATGGCAGCGATGATCACCAAGATGCCGAGCTGGGACACTCCCTCCGGTTCCGGCGGCCGGCTGCTGCATCTGCGGGTGCACCTCACGGTCAGCCCCGGAGCGAAGGGCATGTACGACATGGACAAGTCGACCGCTCTCAACGCCCTGAAGGACATGCGCACGACCACCGATTCCCGGTCGCTCACCGGTCTCGGCGAAGAGGCCTACGTCGTCCACGCCGTCGACAAGGACATGGGGGGCCTGGCAGAGGCAACGGTGATCGTCCACGAGGGCAACGCCGCGTTCTCCGTGAGTTTCGGCTATGACACCTCGGACTCCGGCCCACGCCAGCAACAGTCCGAGGACGCCGCCGTCGCCGCCGCCCGCGACGTACTCGGCTCCCTCAGCTGACCCTCCGTCACGACACCGTGCAGACACCGGCGTACGGCGCCAACGACCCCACCGCCCCGCGACAGCGCACCACCATCCAGGAACAGGGGCAGGAACAGCGGCAACCGCAGTCGCAGAGCCCAGGCCGGATCGGCCCCTACGAGGTCCTCCAACTCCTGGGCGAGGGCGGTATGGGCAGGGTCTTCCTGGCCAGATCACCGGGATCGCGGCTGGTCGCGCTGAAGGTGATCCGGCCCGAGTACACCGAGGCGCCGGACTTCCGCGGGCGCTTCCGGCGCGAGGCCGACGCCGCCCGGAAGGTGAGCGGGTTCTTCACCCCGCCGGTGCTCGACGCCGACGCGGGCGCCGAGCAGCCGTGGCTGGCCACCGCCTACATCCCCGCGCCGTCCCTGCACGACGCCGTGGCGCGCTTCGGCCCGCTGCCCGAGCCGGCCCTGCGGACCCTCGGCGCCGGACTCGCCGAGGCGCTGCTGACGATCCACGCCGCCGGCATCGTCCACCGCGACCTCAAACCGGGGAACGTGCTCCTGGCCCACGACGGGCCCCGTGTCATCGACTTCGGGATCAGCCGGGTGGCGGAGGCGACCCAGGTGACCCGGACGAACGCTGTGATGGGAACGCCCGGATTCATGGCTCCGGAGCAGATCGCGTCGAGCCGCGAGACCGGACCGGCGGCCGATGTCTTCTCCCTCGGCTGCGTCCTGGCGTTCGCGGCCACCGGCGGGGGTCCCTTCGGCACCGGGAGCACGCCCGGGATCCTCTACCGGGCCGTCCACGCCCCGGCGCGACTGGACGGGGTACCCGACGCTCTGCGTCCCCTGGTCGCGGCCTGTCTGGACAAGGAGCCCGCCCGCAGGCCGTCCGTCACCGCGCTGCTGACCGCACTGGGTCCGGTCGAACCCTCCTCACTGCTCACCCCGGGCCTGCTGGCGGACATCGCCGCACGGGAAGCGAGCGCCGCCGCCCTGCTGGCCGTGCCTCCGATCCCCGTCGGCCCGCCGGACACGGCGGCCCCGGGCGGGCCGAGCCGCCGCCGCTTCCTGTGGATCGCCGCCGGCGGCACCGCCGTGGCCGCCGCGAGCGCCACGGCCCTGATCGACCGGAGGTCGAAGCCCGGCCGCTCCCCGGGCGGCGCCCCCGGCAGCGCGGGCACCACGATCCGGCCCGGCGCCAAGGTGGCGGCGGGACCGAAGCCGCAGTGGTCGATGCCGCTGCAGCAACTGCAGGCCGGCGCGCACCTGGAGCTCCTCGGGGGCACCCTCGTGCACTGGGACAAGACCACCGCGACCGGCTACGACTCCGCGACCGGACAGAAGCGCTGGACGGCCGACCCCCGGGTGCCGTCCGACGTCTCCGGCAAGCTCGAGTGGCTCGGCGTGCGGGGATCGACGCTGTTCGCCTCGGCCTGGGGCGGCGAGCGCGGCCATCTGCTCGGCGTGGACGGCGGCGGCACCCTGCGGTTCACCCACGCGGTCACCGGGCCGGAGGACGGGGACTCCTACGCCGACTCCATTCACGACGTCTTCTTCGTCGCCCGCTCGGTCGCCCTGATCGGAACCAGCGGCGACAGGGCCTACCAGGTGCGCGCCGTGGACCTCGTCACCGGGAAGCTGCTGTGGTCCCACAAGGTGAAGGGCAGCGACTTCCACGCCTACTCCGACGGGGTCGGCTGCTTTCTGCACGACGGCAGTGACGTCCACGGAGTGGATCTGCGGAGCGGCGCGGTGCGGTGGACGGTCCGTGACGTCGTCAGGCCCGGCGACTACCCGGGCCTGGCCAGCGACGGTAAGGCACTGCTCCTCACCAGCGTCAAGGTGCAGGCGTTCCGCGCTTCGGACGGCCACCGCCTGTGGACCGCAGTCAACTCGACGACCACGCTCAACCCCACCACGGTCCTGGGACAGCGGGCCTACGTGGTCGCCGAGGGCCAGGGCACCGTCTTCGCCCTCGACACGGGCAGCGGCGACCAGGTGTGGCACACCGCGAGTCCGCTGACCCTCGACCCGCAGAACTCGCTGAACCCGGGCCCCGCCGTCTCCACGTCCCTGGTGGCGGTCCCGCTGTTCGCCGCAGGCGACACCCCGGGCTTCCTCGTCCTGCGCGCCTCCGACGGCAAGCTGCTCTGGGCGCACCAGCCCTCCGGCGCCGAATCCGCGAGCAAGAACGCGTGGTTGCTGCAGGCCGTCGGCAGCACCGTCTACGCCGCGTCCGACACCACCCTCTACGCGTTCCGGAGCGACACCTCATGACCAGCCCGATGGCCACGCCGGCCACCCCGGCCCCCGGCTCCGCCCCGCACATCGGGCCGTACCGGGTGATCCGGGAACTCGGCGCGGGCGGCATGGGCCGGGTGTACCTGGCCGCCTCGCGCAGCGGGCGCGCCGTCGCCGTCAAGGTCGTCCGTCCCGAGCTGACCTCCGATCCCGGCTTCCGGCGGCGCTTCACGGCAGAGGTGGACGCCGCCCGCGCGGTCGGCGGCGCCTTCACCGCGCCCGTCGTCGACGCCGACCCCGAAGGACCGCAGCCCTGGCTGGCCACCGAGTACATCCCCGGCCCCTCGCTCAGCGAAGCGATCCAGGCCCATGGGCCCATGCCGGAAGCCACCCTGCGCGTGCTCGGCGCCGGTCTGGCCGAGGCGTTGGCCGCCATCCACCGCGTGGGGCTGATCCACCGCGACCTCAAGCCGTCCAACATCCTGCTGGCCCGCGACGGGCCCCGGGTCATCGACTTCGGCATCAGCCGGGCCGTCGACGGGACGGTGCTCACCGCGGACGGCCAGATCATCGGGTCACCCGGCTACATGTCGCCCGAGCAGTCGACGGGGGCCGAACTCACCCCCGCCAGCGATGTGTTCTCGCTCGGCAGCGTGCTGGCCTTCGCCGGTACCGGAGCCCCGCCCTTCGGTACCGGCGCGGCGCACGCGCTGCTCTACCGCACATCCCACGAGGAACCACGGCTGGAGGGCGTGCCCTACGCACTGCTCGGCATCCTCACCGCCTGCCTCGACAAGGACCCGGCCCGGCGCCCACCCGTCGGGCAACTGCAGGTGTGGCTGCGTACGGTGACCACCGCGGGCTGGCTCGGCGCGGTCGAGCTGCAGGTGAACGCGTCGGAGCGGTACCTCCACGAAGCGGTGAGGGCGCCCCTGTTCAGCAGGCGCCGGCTGCTGGCCGGCGGCGGGGTGCTCGCCGTGGCCGCGGCCGCCGGAGGCACCGCGCTGCTGCTCCGCTCAGGCGGCCGGGGCGCGACCGCCACTCCCGAACTGTCCTGGAGCGCGGACCTCCCGCAGCCCGACATGGCCCTGCGGGCGGTCACGCCGTCCGCGCTGCTCTGCGCCGGGAAGACCTCGGGCGCCTGCTACGACCGGAGCACCGGCAACGCGCTCTGGAAGGACCTGAGCGGCCAGAACACGGCCGCCATCGCGGACGACAGACACGTCTACACGGTACGGACCGACGGAAAGATCCACGCGCTCGACGTCCGGTCCGGGAAACAGCTGTGGGAACGGCCCGCGACCGCGACCGGCGCACCGCACCTGGAGTTCGCCAATGGTTCGCTGCTCGTGGCCATGGTCGACAGCGGGCACTTCCAGGGCCTCGACGCGTCGACCGGCGCCGAGCGGTGGAAGTCGCCGGAAGGTGACGGCATCGCGGTCACCGGCACCACCCGGGCGGGCGGCCTGGTCCTCTGGGGCAGCACCTCGCAGACGTCCACGACCGCGAGTCTCCGCGGATACACCACCGTCGCTCCGGACACAGGCGCCCGGCTGTGGGCGAAGGACCTCGTCGCCCTCTACCCGCCGTCCGAGGGCGATGTGCTCTACGCCCTCGACGGCGCCATGAACCTGCTCGCCCTCAAGCCCGCCGACGGCGCCACCCTCTGGAGCCGCGCCACCAGCCTGCCGCCCACGAACAGCCAAATCCTCGCCTATGACGGGTCCTTGGAGCTGCACCAGGGAACTCTGTACTGCTACCCGGGCACCGATGCCTCGGGAGCGGTCAGCGGACTGCTCGCGGCCTTCGACCCGTCGACGGGAAAGACCCTGTGGAGTGTGCAGACGGCCGCCCGCGGAAACCGGGGCTACGACCGGTCCGGCGCGACCGTCTGCTACCTCGACTCGACCCTGCACGCCGTCGACGCGCTGACCGGAGCACCCCGCTGGACCGCGGGCTCCGGCCTCGGCACACTCCAGTTCCTGGGCTCCGCACGCGGCCTCTTCCTCGCCGCGGCACCGGGAGGCCTCTACGGTTTCCACGCCGGCACCGGAAAACAGGTCTGGCACTACCCGGTCAGCGGCGGATCCGGCTACTGGGCGGCGTTCCCCGTCGACGACCACCTCTACGTGAGCAGCTCAGGCAAACTCCTCTGCTTCTCGGTACCGGAGGCGTGACCGGGCCCGTGTGACGGGCGGGCCCGGCCACCGGGACAGTCCTCAGCGCCAGTTGGCGATGTTGACGTTCTCCAGGATGCCGAGGGCGTCGGGGACGAGTACCGCGGCGGAGTAGTAGGTGCTGACGAGGTAGCTGATGATGGCCTTCTCGCTCAGCCCCATGAACCGCACATTGAGTCCGGGTTCGTACTCGTCCGGGATGCCGGTCTGGCGCAGGCCGATGACGCCCTGGTTGTCCTCCCCGGTACGCACCGCGATGATCGAGCTGGTGCGGGCCTCACTGATCGGGATCTTTCCGCAGCTGAGGATGGGCACGCCGCGCCAGGCGAGCACGCTGCTGCCGTCGACTTCGGCGTTGCCGGGGTAGAGGCCTTTGCGGGTCCATTCGCGGCCGATGGCGGCGATGGTGCGGGGGTGGGCGAGCAGGAAGCGGGTGCCGCGGCGGCGGCTGATGAGTTCGTCGAGGTCGTCGGGGAGCGGGGGGCCGGCGTGCGGCTGGATCCGCTGGTCGTAGTCGGCCGCGTGCAGCAGTCCGAACTCGCGGTTGTTGATGAGTTCGTGTTCCTGGCGTTCGCGCAGGGCTTCGATGGTGAGTTTGAGCTGCTGCTCGATCTGGTTCATCGGTTCGTTGTAGAGGTCCGCGACGCGGCTGTGGACGCGCAGTACGGTCTGGGCGACGCTCAGCTCGTATTCGCGGGGTGCGACTTCGTAGTCGACGAACGTGCTCGGCAGGTCCGCTTCGCCCTTGTGGCCGGAGGCCAGTTCGATGGCGGCCTCGCCGCGTTTGTTGACGCGTTGGCGGGGGATGGCGCGGTAGGCCTCGATGTGGGCGCGCAGGGCGGGGGACTGGTCGGCGAGGGTCTGGAAGTCCTGTCGGGACAGTGCCAGCACGGTGGTGGTGGTCGCGGCGCGGGCGGTGAAGTCCCAGGGTGTTTCCGGGTCGAGCAGGCCCTGTTCGCCGAAGTGGGCGCCGTCGGCGAGGACGCCGAGACGATTCTGCTCGCCGAATTCGCCCTCGCTGAGCTTTTCGACCTTGCCGTGGGCGAGGAGGAACAGGGTGTCGACGGGCTGGCCGGCTTCGGCCAGGAGCTCGCCGGGGGCGAACTCGCGCTGGGTGAAGCGGTCGGCGAGCGCGGTGAGGACCGCGGTGTCCTCGAAGGAGCGCAGCAGGGCGAGTTCGCCGAGTTCGGCGGGGACGACCCGTACCTGTGATCCGGTTTTGACGAAGGTCACCTTGCCGTCGCCGACGGAGTAGGTCAGCCGGCGGTTGACCCGGTAGGTGCCGGCCGTGACTTCTACCCAGGGCAGCATGCGCAGCAGCCAGCGGGAGGAGATTCCCGCCATCTGAGGTGCGGACTTGGTGGTGGTCGCCAGATTCCGGGCAGCAGCCGTATCAAGGCTCGTATGGGAAGGGCTGTTTCCCTGAGCGGGCGCGGATTCCGGACGGGCTTCGATCGACATGGATGGAGTCCTTTGCCGTGGCGTTCTTTTATGTCCGTGGATTGCTTTTCCACACGAAGTACGGCGTCAGTTCCTGAATGCGTATGCCATGGTGACTCGGAGGAATTCCTGTCGCCGGGGCCGGCGGCCGACCTGGTGCCGTCTTCGGCCCAACTCTCTTGATTGCAGGGGAACTCGCCGGTTGAAGTATTGCTGATCTTCCTCCGCCGCGCTATCACTCGATCGAGTGAGTGTCAGATGCAGCCATGACGGTAATGATTCAGCCCAGGCGCTGCGCCCACATGGCTCAGAATCAACTTATTCATTGGGTTACCGCGAAGGATTCCGGCGTGGCGCGTGAACGGCATCGAACCTATCGCCACGTCAGGCAGGGAGAGCCACGCAATGACCACCACCGGCCGGGGTCAGCCCCCGGCCGAAGCGCTGGAACGAGTCCTCGCCGGGCCGACCGGTCTGGGAAGCGCCGCCAGCCGCTTCGCACGTCCGCCCCACTCCCCGGCCCGCCCGGCACAGCCACCGGCAACGGCGCCGGCCCACCCGGCACCGGCGACGGCACAGCCACCCGCACTGGCCCCGGCCCCAACGCCTACGTCGGCACCTGCACCTGCGCGGATCGAGGGCCTGCACTGCCCGCCCGCGGTCCGCGACGACCGAACGCTCGCCGACCTGATCAATGAGCAACTTCTCCAATGGGCCGACGACGTGGACCTGTTCCGGTCCCCGGACCTGCGCGCCGGTCTGCTGAAGTTCGACCCGGGCCGTTCCGTCGTGCTGTGCCACCCCGACGCCCCCACCACCGGCCACCTTCTGACCGCCGCCAAGCTCCTGGCCGGCGAGAACGCGGTGGACGACTACTTCTGCGAACCCGAGTTGGGCGGCACACCCGACGGTCTCGGCGCCCGTCTCGCGGTCGCCCAGTCCGCGATCGACCCCAGCCACATGCCCGCCCCCTACGACGCCGACTGGCGGGCGGCCCTGGCCGCGCATCCGGCGCTGCGCGCCATGCACTCGGCCATGGAGTCCTTCACCCAGCTCGCCACCCCCGCACAGTCCCACCGGTACCGCCATGAGATCGCCAGCCTGTACCTCGGCTACGAGGCCGAAGCCGCCTGCGTCCAGGAGGAACGCACCCCCCGGGTATGGGAGTACCTGGTGCAGCGCCAGCTCAACTCCTTCCGCCCGTGCCTGGCGATCACGGACGCGATCGGCGGTTACGAACTGCCCGCGGAGCTGTTCGCCCTGCCGTCCGTGCAGCGCGCGACCGCGCTCGCCTCCACCGCGTCCACGGTCCTCAACGACCTGTACTCCCTGCGCAAGGAACAGGCGTCGGGCCGCTTCCACTACAGCCTGCCGACCGTCATCGCGGAGGAGGAGGACTGCGCGATCGAGGACGCCTTCACGAAGGCCATCGAAGTGCACAACGAGCTGGTGCGCGCGTTCGAGACCGAGGCCGCCGCGCTCACGGCTCATCCGGTCGCCGCCCGGTACGTGGCCGGGCTCTCGAACTGGATGGGCGGCAACCACGAATGGCACGCCGGCCACGTCGGCGGCCGGTATGCCACCTCGCCCTGAGAGCGGAACCCGCCCCGACGAACGACGCCGCACTCCCGCATGCGTCCTGCCCAGCCTGCCCGGCCCCTGAGCCGAGCCGCTGAGCCCAGACCTTGAGCTCAGCCCCTGAAGTGACCTGACGATCAAAGGAGCAAGCCCGCACATGACCATCGACCACATCACCGCCCCCGCCCCTCTCCTCAACACCAGCCCTTACCAGCGGTCCGTCGCCGCCTACTGGAACGCTGAGAAGAACCCGGTCAACCTGCGCCTGGGCGACGTGGACGGCATCTATCACCACCACTACGGGATCGGTGACGTCGACTGGTCGGTCCTCGACGCGTCGGAGGACATGCGCGAGAACCTGGTCACCAAGGAACTCCACCGACTGGAGTGCAACCAGACCGAGTTCCTGCTCGACCAGTTCGGCGCGATCGGTCCCGAGGACCGGCTGCTGGACGCCGGATCGGGCCGCGGCGGGGGCAGCATCGTGGCGAACCAGCGGTTCGGGTGCTCCGTCGACGGGGTGTCCATCTCCCAGTCCCAGGTCGACTTCGCCAACGACCAGGCCGTCAAGCGGGGTGTGGACGACAAGGTGCGGTTCCACCTCAAGAACATGCTGAGCACCGGCTTCGACTCGGGTACCTTCCGCGGGATCTGGAACAACGAGAGCACCATGTACGTCGATCTGGCGCAGCTGTTCGCCGAGCACTCCCGGCTGCTGGCACGCGGCGGGCGGTACGTCACCATCACCGGCTGCTACAACGACACCTATGGACTGCCCTCCCGGGCGGTGAGTCAGATCAACGCGCACTACATCTGCGACATCCACCCCCGCAGCACGTACTTCAAGGAGATGGCGGCCAACCGCCTCGTCCCGATCAGCGTCGTGGACCTCACCTCCGCGACGATCCCGTACTGGGAGCTGCGCGCCAAGTCGTCGCTGGTCACCGGCATCGAGGACCCGTTCCTCACCGCCTACAAGGACGGCAGTTTCCAGTACCTCCTCATCGCCGCCGACCGCGTCTGATCACTCAGGCCCTCACTGCCCCTCTGCCGGACCGTCGCGCGACGGTCCGGCAGAGGTCCTTCCGTACGGACAGCCGCGTCCAGGGATCCCCGGTCAGCGTGGCGGGTCGGCCAGCGCCCACAGCGGCGACGTGTGTGCTCCACGGGCGCGCTTGGCGGCCAGGGACTTCATCCCGGCGTGGAGATGTGTGCAGCCGTGCCGGTACGCGTCCTCGATCGGCAGGTAGTAGGCGAGGTTGAAGTACTCGAACGCGTCCCCGGTGTGCTGGGGATCATGGCCGACGGCCCGCAGCCACGCGGTGTTCCCGAAGTGGTAGACGAGGGAGAAGGCGACCATGGTCGCGCCGTCGTAGGCCGCGGTGACCTGGGCGTCCTCGCCCATGGCCTGGGCCTGGCGGCGCATGACGCCGGTCATGGCCGCGGTGTCGGTGACATGGCCGTGGCGGCACTGCAGGATCGCCAGCAGCCGTCCGGCGTCGTCCACGCAGTTCGCGA
Source organism: Streptomyces sp. H39-C1 (assembly GCF_027158125.1). Lineage (NCBI taxonomy): Bacteria > Bacillati > Actinomycetota > Actinomycetes > Kitasatosporales > Streptomycetaceae > Streptomyces > Streptomyces sp. H39-C1. Next base: position 78,938 of record NZ_JAPVLS010000022.1, on the reverse strand, counting down.
GCGGTTCGGTGCGCACGGTCAGGGCCCGGGCGTCGAACGCGCGGCGTTCGCCGCGGATGCCGCTGCGCCGCTTGGCCGGGAGCGCGGCGAGGTAGTCGTCGAAGCCCGTGCCGGGCAGCGAGATGGTGGCGTCGTCCTCGATCCGGCGCGGCGCCGTGCCATAGGCATCGCCGAGTTCCGTGGCGGCCCGGTCGGTGAGGTAGGGCCACCAGTGCCAGGTGCTCTGCCGGGCGGCGTGCTCACGTGCGGCGTCGCGCAGCATCGTCAGGCAGCCGGCACGTTGCCGGTCGTCCAACCCGGGGGCCAGCAAAGGGGCGTTGTGGTACCCGCGCCTGGCTCCGGCGATGACGCGCGGAGCTTCGTCCTGCCCCACGTCCAGATGGTGCTCCGGCCGGTAGTTGGTATTGGGCTCGTCGTGCACCAGGTACAGGGGGGCGGCGGCGGTCAGCCGGCCGTGCGGGTCCCGGACGAGGAGGTAGGTGCAGGTCGCGCTGGGGTCGGTCTCCTCGCCCGCCAGCCAGCGGTGGGAGAGGTAGAAGCTCGTGTCGCGGGCGAGGTGGTCCCACTCGGCGGCGGGGACGGCGGCCAGCGTGGGGACGGATTCGAGGTTCACCGAGTGCGCTTTCGACGGGGGCGGCTGGACGGGAACGCTGACCCCGAGGGGACCAACGGGAGGACGGCCAGGGCGGCGAGGACGCAGAGGATCGCCTCGAAGGCCCACGGCAACAGCGACGAACGGTGCAGCAGCACGGTGAAGAGCACGGGCGCCGCCGCGCCGCCGACGGACCACGACATCTGGAACAGCGCCTGGTGGGATCCCCGGGCGGCCGCCGGACCGAGCGTGGTGGACAGTTCCGCCATGGCCGGTGAGCAGAGGATCTCCCCGACGGTGAACAGCACGATGCCGACCGCCAGCGCGGGCCAGGCCAGTGGGCGCAGGCCCGGCAGGGCCGGTGCGGCGAACGCGGCCATCGACAGGGCGAGCACGGCGTAGGCGACGGAGACCGCGTGCCGGGCGGCGCGCGGGGCCAGGTGTGCGGTCACCGCTGTCGCGGTGAGGGCGACGGCCACGGTGTTGACGAGCAGCAGCACGCTGGCGGACCAGGCGGACAGCCGTAGAGCGCTCGTGGCGTAGAGCGCGAGCAGGACCGACAGGATCGCCTGGGCGAACACGTAGGGCAGGTTGCACAGGACCAGGGCCAGGTAGCGGCGGTCGATGGACCATGTCGTGCGTCCAGGAGGTGCGTTGGGGCGTCCGGACGCCACGTTGAGGGTCGCGAACAAGGTGGCGGCGAGGCAGTAGCTCGCCGCGTCGGCGACCACCAGAGCGGTCAGTGCTCCGGTGCCCCACAGGGCGAGGGCCGCGGCGGCGATCGCGGCTCCGGCGGCGAGACCCGTGTTGCGCAGCGAGGAGGTGAACGCGAACCAGGTACGCGGTTCGTCCCCCGCCGCCACCAGCAGGGTCAGCGACCGCTGGCTGGTGTAGTAGCCGTTGATGCCCGCCTGGACCGTGAAGTACGCGGCCGCGATCTGCCACGGCCGTTCCGCGACGAGAAAGCCGCCGAAGCCCGCCGCGCAGACCAGATTGGAGGCGACGGCGAGGTACTTCGGCCCGGCGCGGTCCATGATCCGGCCCGCGAGGGCGGTGAGCGGGAGGGCGGCCAACTGGCCCGTGCTCGCCGCCGCGCCCGCCGTCGCGGCCGGGATGTGCCGGACGGTGATGAAGAACAGCAGCCCCAGCGGCAGCAGCAGCCCGTTGCCGATGGAGTCGATGACGTGGGCGACGACGAACCGGCCTCGTCCGCGCAGCTCGGGCAGACCGGCGACACCGGCGATCCGGGCGGCCCGGCCGCGGCCCGCACGGCGGCCGGTCGCTCCGGTCACAGGCCGCACAGCAGAGCGCGGACCTTGCCCATCATGACGGGGGCGAGGATGCCCGAGTGGGAGTTGATCGTGTCGAGTTCCTTGACGGTGCGCTGCTCGTCACCTTCCTCACAGGTGAAGGTGACGATGTCGCCGTGGCTGGTGCCGTCGATGACCAACTCGTGCGCGGTGACCAGGCCGAGGCGGTCGCGGAGTTCGTCCGCCGCCTGTCCGACGGGCCGGTCGGCCAGGAACTCGATCGCCCAGCGCTTGCGCCGGGTGTCGGGTCGCGCGGCGTCCGGGTACCGGCCGCGTGCCATGTCGGCGAGCGTCGCGAAGGTGTTGGTGCCGGAGGCGGCGCAGGACAAGGTGGTGGCTCCGCCGATGCGCGGATTGATCTCCAGGACGACGTAGCGGCCGTTGACGTGGATCATGTCGACGTTGACCGAGCCGTACACGCCGAGGCTCTCGCACAGCCCGACGAGACGCTCGGCGACCGGGGCGAAGTCGGCGTCCGCCTGCGGGCGCGGTCCGCACCAGCGTAGGTCGGCGAAGGTGAACGCGGCCCCGCCGCCCGCCTGTCCGGTCCAGCACAACGGCAGGACGCTGTAGTTCCCGGGCGCGCCGACGATGTCGACGGAACACAGCTCGCCGGTCAGACACTCCTCCAGCACGGCGCTGACCGGGGGCGGGTCGGCGAGATAGGCGTCGAGCGCGGCGCGGTCCGGAAGGAAGCGGATGCCCATGCTGGTGGAGTCCCACAGCGGTTTGGAGAGCAGCGGGTAGCCGATCTCACCGGCGGCGACGAGCAGGCTCTGACGGTAGGCGGGCACGGGCAGACCGCGCCCGGCCGTCAGATCGCTGTCCGCCCGGATCCCTCGGGCGACATCGAGTCCTGCGGCGATGAGGGCCTGCTTCGTCTCCCACTTGTCGCAGAGCAGCCAGGTGGCGGCCAGCGGGGTCATCACGGTGGGGATGCCGCGTGCGTCCAGGAATGCTTTGGCGGTCGCGTCGCGCAATGCGTTCTCGCAGGGCAGCGAGACGGAGACGGCGGTGTCCGCTCCCCACGCGCTCACGGCGTCGGCCAGTTCCAGGGGTGTCACCGCGGGGTCGAGGTGCTCACCCCCGGCGGGGAAGTCGGCCGGGCCGCACGTGCCGTGGGTGTAAAACAGCCGGGATTCGATGCCGTCGGCGGTCAGTTCGCGGACGGCCTGCTGGATGTAGGGGTCGGCGCGCTGGATGTCGACGGAGCGCAGGAACGCGATCTTGTGCACGGGTCAGGCCACCTCGATAGTCGTCTGGGATATCGCCCGGTCGGCCAGCAGTTCGGCCTGGGCGGAGTTCGGGGCTGTCGCGATGACATGGCCGATCCGGCAGGAGTTGTCGACCGGGGCGCGCAGCGGATCGCCGGGTCGTACGGTGAACTCGCTGTACACACCTGGGAGGTCGGCGGTGCGCAGGGTGCGCAGAATGCCCGCTCGGGGCGGGACGAGGAAACGGATCGCGCAGGCGGCATCCCGCAGGGCCGTCGTCTCCGGGGCCTGGCCGAGGACCACGCGCAGATAGGCCCGGGCCTCGCTGATGCCGGTGGCGTGCTCCACCACTTCGCAGATGTTCCCGCCGGGCAGCCGTGCCCCCGTCTCGATGACGACGGGGCGGCCGCTCCCGGGGGGAACCTTCAGTTCGGTGTGGGCGACGCCGTTGCGTATCCCCACCGCGAGCGCGGCGCGGGCGGCGACGGCCTGGATCTCGTGCGCGGCGGCGTGGGGGAGCGGTGCGGGGCAGGTGTGCCCGATCTCGATCCGATACGCGTCCACGGTGGTGTGCTTGCGGACCACCGGCAACGGGAACGGCCGGCCGTCCTGGACGACCGTGTCGGCGCTGTACTCGGGGCCGTCGACGTACTCCTGCACGATGACGCGGGGGTCGAGCGACAGGCCGTGCGGGGCCGCGACGGTGTACTGCTGGGCGGCGTCGACGGCCGCCCGGACCTCGTCAGGACCCCCGACGACGCTCACGCCCCAGGAACCGCCCTGCTCGGCCGGTTTGATCACCAGAGGGAAGGCGAGATCCGCGGCGCCGATGAGGTCGAGTGCCTCGTCGCCGGTCCCGGCGACGACGGTGCGGGGAACGGAGACGCCGGCGTGTTCCAGCGCGGCGGCCATGGCGATCTTGTTCCGGGATGCCGCGGCCCGGTCGGGGTCGTTGCCGGGGAGGCCGAGGCGGTGCGCGAGCCGGGTGGCGAGCGGAGTGAGCAACTCCCAGCAGGCGGCCACCGCGTCGACGCCCTCGGCCCGGCAGTAGGCCTCCATCTCGTCCAGGGCGCGGTCGGGGTCGGCGAGATCGGTGCGGCAGACACCCGCGAGCTCCGCGCGCAGACCGGCCGGGTAGCTGTCGTAGATGTCCTTGTGCGTACCCGCGTGGACGACCGCGCCGAGGTCCCGGGCGGCCGCGGTGAGAAAGCGGCCGGAACTGCCGAGCGGCTCGACGACGAAGATCTTTGCTGTGGCGTTCCCCCAGGTGCGGTGCATTGGACCACTAAAACCGGGATGCGGTCCGGCGGTCCATCGGGACGTCGTCCGAAAGATCGTGCTCGTCCGACCGGGGTTGTTGGAGATACCTATGAACAACTCGCCAGTAGGGCAGGCCAAGTTGGGCCATGCCGCCTATGGAGGAACCGGTCGCCGGTGAGGTGGAGTGGAGCGCACAAGGTCAACTTCGATGACCTCACGCCCAGGAGAGGGAATCCGTGAGCAATCCGACCGACCAGCTCGCCGACTGCATAGCCCAAGGTGTGATTCCGCCCTACAACTACTCCTATCCGCCGCGGTCCACCTATCGCCCGCTGGCTCCCGGCCAGTGGGATCTACAGGAACTGTGGGCACAGGATCTGACGAAATATCAGGTACCCGAGCTCAATCTGTACCTGCACGTGCCCTTCTGCCGCTACAAATGCGGCTTCTGCAATCTCTACACCGTTATCTCCACCGATCAGGACCTCTACGACGCCTATACCGACGCGCTGTGCACCCAGATCCGTGACCACGCCGAGATCATCCAGGCGCGCCGCCTGCGGACCGTCTACATCGGCGGCGGCACCCCGGCGCTGCTGTCCCTGCGGCACTTCGAGCAGATATTCGCCACGATCGCCGAGGTCTACCCCAACTGGCGCAGCACCGTCGAAGAGGTCGCCGTCGAGGCCACGCCGGACTCGATCGTCGCCGACCCGGACGGCTTCGAGGGGCTGATACGCCTCGGGCTGACCCGGGCGAACATCGGCATCCAGTCGCTGGTGCCCCAGGAGATCCGCGAGGCCGGGCGCGGCCAGGCCGGGCAGGACGTGATCCGCGAGGCGATCCGGATCGTCCAGGACAAGGGGCTGCCGGACCTGTCCACGGACCTCATCATGGGGTTCGCCGGACAGACCGACGAGAGCTGGCGGCACTCGGTCGACGAGCTCGCGGCGCTGGCGCCCACCACGATCAGCACCTACTTCCTCACGGTGCGGCCCGACGCCTGGTTCTCGAGGACCGGCGCCTACCAATACATGTGGAAGCCGGAACTGTACGACCGCTACGACTACGCCCGCGAGGTCTTCACCGAGCACGGCTATGTGCAGGAAGGCTCCGTCCGGTACAAGACACCGGGCCGGGGCGGCTATGTGCAGAAGGTGCTGACGTTCCACGGGGTGCCGCTGCTCGGGCTCGGGGTGGGAGCCCGCTCCTACACCGGCGTGCTCGACTACATGACCGGTTCGGTCAAGCCGTCGATGAGTGAGGTCGCCGACTACATCACGCAGGCCAGGAACCACTCCCTGGTGCCGACCACCGGGTTCGCGCTGACCCCGGAGGAGATCGTCCGCAAGCGGCTGGTCCTGGACAGCTTCGACCTGGATCTGGGCGAGTTGGACGCCATCGGGCTCGCCGGGCTGCGCGACCGCATCGACCCCGTTCTGGAGGCGGCGGAGGCCAACGGGCTGATCCACCGTGTCGGACCGCGCAGGATCCAGCTCACGCCCAAGGGGTTCAAGTACCGCGACATCCTGTCGTGGTCGTTCTTCTCCGACCGGGTCATCGAACTCGACCGCGAGCACTACGAGAACCTCCACGACAGGAACAGCCGCGCGAAGAAGAACATGGGCACTCCCGTGCGGATCACCGGCGTCACCACGCAGGAGAACTTGCAGGAGAAGAACGAGCAGCGGGAGAAGTCCGCTTGAGCGACCTGCTGATCGCCGCGGGAGGCGGCGGAGATCCCGTCGGCACCGCCATCGTGCACGCCGCCACCTCCCGCGACCCGCACGCGGTCATCGCGACCTACGCATGGGAACGGCTCGAGGTCGACCCCACGCCCGGCCCGCTGGGGCCGGCCGCCTTCACCGGGTGGGGAGAGAGCGCCGGCGGACACCGGTTCACCGGGCGGACGACCGCCGTTCCACCGGCCGGCTCCACCTTGCCGCGCCTGTCGGAGAGCCTCGGTCCGTCGCTCCTCCTGCTCGATCCGTACCAGGGGGTGCCGGGACTCGCCCGGCAGATCCGCCGTGCGGCCGACGCCTCCGGCTGCGGGCAGGTCAGGATCGTGGACATCGGAGGCGACATCCTCACCCACGGCGACGAACCCACTCTGCAGAGCCCGCTTCCCGACGCACTGACGCTGGCCGCCTGCGCCACCGCCGGGGTCACGGCGAGCGTCCATGTCGCGGGTCCCGGCTTGGACGGTGAGATCCCGGAAGGGGTTCTCCTCCCTCGGCTCACCGGCGGACACCTGACGCCGACGGACCAGGACGTCCGGGCCGCGGCAGCGGCACTCGCCTGGCATCCCTCGGAAGCCTCCGCCCTGTTCGCCGCGGCGGCCACCGGCCGGCGCGGCACGGTACGGACGGTGGGCGACGAGGTCCGGCTCACCCCGGCGAGCGGGCAGGTCCACCACCTCACCCTGGACCAGGCGCTCGCCCACAACCCGCTGGCCCGGGCCCTGTACCAGGAACAGCCAGGAAGCCTGGAGGACGCGGAACGCCTCGCTCTGCGGACGTGCGGCTTCTCGGAACTGGCCCGCGAACGCGAGGCTGCCGAACGCCTTTCGGCCACCGCGCCCGCCTCGCGAGCGGTCCCCGTACCCACCAGCAGGGACCAAGTCCTGTACATGCTCTGGCAGTCCGCACCGGGAGCCGGCTGCGTCACCTTCCGGTACGCGGCGCGCGTTCTCGGCCTCTCCTGGCGGGACATCCCACGGCTGCGCGAACTCACTAAGGCCGACGGACCGTTGCTGCCCCTCGTGATGTGAACCGTCAGGGGTTCCTCCTCCTTCGAGTGCTCTGCGGCCCGGCGACGTAACTTCGGTTTCCTTGGAGAGTTCTCACCTCGTCCGACCGATCCGCAGTCGGTCCGAAGGCTCCCGCCGCGAGGAACCGTATGTCCCAGCACCACCGCACCGCCCCCCGGACCCGCAGTGCCGAGCACGCGGCACCGCGGACGGCAATGTCGCCGGCTCCGGCCCGCCGCGTGCTCGCGTGACCGGCGCGGCACACGGCGGGCACCAGGAGGCGAAGGCCTACACGACGGGCACGGCGCCCGGCAGGTGGTGGCTCCTGGGCCACGCGCCGCGCATCATGAAGGATCCGCTGGCGTTCCTGACCTCGCTGTCCGCCCACGCGGACCTGGTCCGCATCGGCATCGGTCCGTGGCACGGCCTGGTCGTGTGCCATCCGGACCTGGTGCACCGGGTGCTGATGGACGACCGGACCTTCGACAAGGCCGGACCGATCTACGAGCAGAGCAAGCGCACTCTGGGAGAGGGCCTGGTGACCTGTCCCCACCAGGCTCACCGGCGCCAGCGACGCCTGCTGCAGCCCGCCTTCCGGCGCGATCGCCTGCCGGCCTACGCCGCGACGATGACCGGGCACATCGACACCATGACCCGCTCATGGACGGACGGGCAGACCATCGACGCCTTCTCGTGCATGCACGCGAACTCGGCGCGGGTGGCCACCGCGACGCTGTTCGCCGCCGGGCCGGACGAAGCGGCGATCGCGGAGATGGTGCGGTGCATCGACATCATCGTCAAAGCCGGGTTCTGGAACATGTTCGCGCCGCTCGGCAGGCAGCTGGCCCCGTGGAGCCGGCGCTGCGCGCGGGCCCAGGCCACACTGAACGCGACGATCGACGGGATCATCAGCGACTACCGCCGACGCGGCCAGCGCCACGAGGACATGCTGTCCCTGCTGTTGGAGGCCAGGGACGACGACAGGGACGGGGACCGGGATGGCTCGGACGAGGACGGCACGGACGGCCTGGCCCTGTCCGAGATCCATGACCAGGTCATGTCCTTCCTCATGGCGGGCATCGACACCACCGGATCGACCATGGCCTGGGCCTGCCACCTCCTGGCCGGCAACCCCGGGATCCAGGAGCGCGTACGCGCCGAGGTCCACACCGTCCTGCGCGGCAGAGCGGCCGAGTGGCACGACCTGCCGCGGCTGGAGCTGACCGGCCGCGTCATCTCCGAGGCGCTGCGTCTGTACCCGCCAGGCTGGCTCTTCACCCGCAATGTGACTCAGGACAGCCGACTCGGCGACACGGTCCTTCCCAGGGGTACCACGGTGATCTTCAGCCCCTATCAGATGCACCGTCAGGAAGGACTGTTCCCCGACCCCGAGCGGTTCGACCCCGACCGCTGGCTCACCACCCCCGCGAGCCGGTTGCCGCGCGGGGCGTACATCCCCTTCTCCGCCGGCGCCCGGCAGTGCATCGGCAACGACTTCGGACTCACCGAGGCCACCCTCACCCTGGCAACCGTCATCGACCGGTGGCACCTGAACCCCCTGCCCGGCTCCCCTGTCCGCCCGGTCCCCGGCCTGGCCCTGCGCCCCACCCCGATTCCGCTGCGCCTGCACCGCACGAGCCACGACGCATCGACCGGCGCATGAGGGAGGACCACCGGCGTCACGCCAGGTCGAGCAGCTGCTCGTAGAAACCGCCGAAACCGTGCTGCTCGTCGATCAGATGGATCTCCAGGATCCAGTGGCAGCGCCGGCCCGCGCGGTCGGTGCGGCGGATCGGGGTGTCGTTGTCCGGGGCGATGTACGACTCGGCCTTGGCGCCACAGATGCGAGTCGGGTGATCTGTTCGTTCCTCCGGAAGGACTGCCAGGCTTCGGGCCAGTGGTCGGGCCAGGCTTCGGGCCAGTGGTCGGGCCAGGCGTGGGACGGACTCAGCCTGCTCGATGCCCGGCGTCGTCCGGGCGCGCGCCGGTGGTGCGGCCGGTCGCGGCCAGCAGGGCGAGTACGGCGAGTACGGCGAGGAGGATGAGCACCAGCAGCAGGACGGTGAGCACCGTGGGGTGGTTCCAGAGGGCGAAGATCAGCGCGAGCAGCAGCAGCACGCCGGTGGTGAGCCACTTCCGGTAGCGCACCGTGAAGGTGCCGGCCTGGCCGGTACGCACTCCGTGGGCGGCGCCCCAGCGCGCGGCGGAGTCCGCTGTGCGTTCGGCCGCGCCACGGACGGCACGCGGCAGCCGCCCCATGCCGGACAGGTAGGCACCGAGCGCGACGACCACGCCGAGGACCAGCGCGGTGCGGATGCTGACCTTCAGGAAGTGCAGGAGGGTGTCGAAGACCGCTGCGGCCGCGGGGGACTGGACCTGTGCGGGCAGGTGGTCGAGGTAGTAGTGCCGGGCGGCGGCGAGGCCGATGGCGAAGATCAGGCAGATGCCGGCGGCGCCGAGCATGACGGTCACCAGTGCGCGGCGGCGTCGGCGGGCGAGCAGCACCCCGGCGGTGCCGAGCAGGGCGGTGAGCACGGGCAGCCAGTTCCCGACGACGTCGAGCAGATGGGCCGCACCGCGGACCTTGGCGATCTTGTCGGACTGCAGGAGCACCATCTGCTTGTCGACGTCGGGGATCTTCGCAGCCGGTGCGAGGCCGGAGTCGACGAGTTCCTGCTTGACGCTGTCCACGGCGGCGCCGACATCAAGGGTGACGGTGCCGTCGTCGACGCCGACCGCACCGCGCCCTTCGCCGGTGAGGGCGTGCACGATGGAGGAGTGGGCACGCCGGTTGGTGTTGGTCCAGATGGTGGCGAACTTGTCGCTCCGCACGAACTTGCCCGCCACCTTTTCGACGACCTGCTGTGCGGCGTCGTCGATCTTGGGACCGAGCGCCTTGAGAGCATCGCCGGCGCGGGGCGGCAGGCCCTGGGATTCCAGCCAGGCGGCCAGGTCGGAGGCGACCTGCTTGCCGTCGACCCGGACGCCCACGGCCTCGCCGATCCGGTTCACGGCGGCGTCCTGGATCGCCGGGTTCTCCGCGAGCGGGGCGACCGTGGAGACGTACCGGTCGGTGTCCAGCGCGATGTCGTGGACCCAGACGGCGATCAGTGAGACCGGCACGAGGATGCAGGTGAGCGTGATCAGCACGATCGAGAGGGTGCTCTTCACGATCCGTCCGGCGCGCGAGCCCCCCGTCCGGTCGGCTGCCCGCGGATCGGGCATGGGCGTCGCGGGCGGGGTGCTCATAGCGCTCCAAAGGCAAGTGCGGCCAGCCTGCCGCTACCTACCATTGGCAGGCCGGGCCACCGTCCCCGCATCCGGGGCTAGGCCTCCCGGGCGACTGGCCGTCCCGGAGGAAGCGGGCGCGGGGGAGTGCGGCCGGTCGGTGCTCGCGTCGGCGTTGGGGAGCAGGATCACGGTCGCCGCGAGAACGGCCGCCGCGGTGCCGGCGATGATTTCGGACCGCTTGTTCGCCTGTCGGTGGCTCATCTCGCTGACCTCCAGCTGGATCACGAAGAACGCCCACGGGTATCCGGCACGGTGCTGCCCCGCAACACCGTCGACGGTTGCTACGTGGTCCTACGCGGCCGGTCCGCACGGGACTCACGACCACTCACTCTTTGACAACCGCCGAGTGGTGCGGCGGCGCGGCGTGTCGGTCTTGCCGCGCAGGCCCGGGGCGGGGCGCGCGGTTACCGTCGGTGGCATGGTCGGTGATCGCCAAGGGTGGCGCCTGTGTTTCCTCGGCGGGGCGGTGTTCGCCGTGTGCATGGCCGGCACCACGTTGCCGACCCCTCTCTACGGTCTCTACCAGGAGAAGTTCGGGTTCTCCGAGCTGACGGTGACGGTCGTGTACGCCGTCTACGCCCTCGGGGTCATCGGTGTGCTGCTGCTGGCGGGCAATGCCTCGGACGTCGTGGGCCGGCGGCCGGTGCTGCTGGCGGGCCTGGGATTCGCGGTGGCGAGCGCCGTCTCCTTCCTGTGCGCCGTGGGGCTGGGCTGGCTCTATGCCGGCCGGCTGTTCTCGGGACTCTCCGCCGGCCTGTTCACCGGGGCCGCCACGGCCTACGTGATGGAGCTGGCACCGGAGGGTGGCACCTCCCGGGCCACGTTCGTGGCGACGGCCGCCAATATGGGTGGACTCGGCTGCGGCCCGCTGCTCGCCGGAGTGCTCGCGCAGTACGCCGCCTGGCCGCTGTACCTGCCGTTCATCGTGCACCTCCTGCTGGTGGCGGTCTCGGCGGCCGCGCTGCTGCGCCTTCCCGAGACCGTACGAGAGCGGCGACCGCTGGCCGCTGTACGGCCGCAGCGGCCGGGACTGCCGCAACAGGTGCGCGCGGTGTTCGGGCCGGCGGCGATCGCCTCGTTCGTGGGGTTCGCCCTGTTCGGGGTGTTCACATCGGTCAGCCCCGCTTTCCTCTCGCAGTCCCTGGGCGTGGACAACCACGCAGTGAGCGGGCTGGTCGTCGCGCTGGCCTTCTTCTCGTCGACCGCAGGTCAGCTCGCGGTCGGCCGGGTCGGGGTGGAGCGATCGCTGCCGCTGGGCTGCGCCGGGCTCTTCGCCGGGCTGGCGCTGCTCGCCGGCGCGTTGCGGTGGGACCTGCTCCTGCTCGTGGCGCTGAGCGCGATCGTCGGTGGTGCCGGGCAGGGGCTGGCGTTCCGCGGGGCGCTGTCCGCGGTGGCCGCGGCGTCTCCCGCCGACCGGCGCGCGTCGGTGATCTCGACGCTGTTCGTGGTGGCGTACGCGGGTATCTCGGTGCCGGTGATCGGGGTGGGGGTGCTGACCGGTCCGATCGGTCTGGAGGGTGCGGGGCTGGTGTTCATCGCGTGCATGGCGGTCCTGGTCTCGACCGCGGCCGTCTATCTGCTCCGGCGGCCGGAACGGGCGACGACGTGAGCGCGGGCCCGAAGTCGGTCCGCCCATCGGCCTGATGGGGGCTGTGGGTCGGGTGCGGGGGAGCGGTAGCCCGCTCGCGGTGTCCCGATCGAACACTTGAGGCATGGCGAACCCGAACGATGGCCGATACGGTCTGGGGGCCCGACCGAACCGGACGGCCCGATTCCGGCCGCCGGCTCCCGCGGGATCCCGGGACCACTACAGTGGCCCGCCGGGCCTCGCCCGATCCGATCCGTCCCCTCTGATGTGCGGTGTGTGAACATGGCGCGACCCGGCGATCGTCCGTCGTGCTCCCATGGATGGCCGGCCGCGGTCGGGATGCTCGCTCTCAACTGCCGAAGACCCGACGAGGAACGTCCGCACCAGGTTGGTCCCTCAAACGAGCAGGGCCGGGGGTGACGGCGTGGCCGACCGGGCAGAGCAGGAGGCAGTCGTCCCCCGGCGGGGCGGGAGCCGCACGGCGTGAGCGCCGACGCGGCACGCCGTCCCTGCCGGGCCCGCTCGTCGGCACGTCCGCGTCATGACGCCCGGCCGCAGGAAATGGGTAGTCCATGAACACGGCCACGTCAGGTCCGGTCGGCCGCGACACGGAGATCGCCGAGGTCGAGGCGATGCTGGCCGGAGCGGCCGAAGAGGCCGGCCGCGTAGTGGTGGTCAGCGCCGGTGCCGGGACGGGGAAGACGGCTCTGCTCGACGACGCGGTCCGCCGCGCCCGGCGGAGCGGCTTCACCGTGCTGACCGCCCGGGGCAGCTCGGCCGAACGCGACCTGTCCTTCGGACTGGTGAGCAGACTGTTCGAGCCCGTGCTGCCGGACCTCGTGGAAGCCGGCCTGGTCACCTGTGCCGGCTCCGTGTCCCGGGCCCGGGAGCTGCCGGTCACCAGGCCCGCGGGCGAGGCGTCGCTGACCGAGCTCTACGCCCTGCACCGTGGGCTCGCGCATCTGGCGTCCCGGGCTCCGGTACTCGTGGCGGTGGACGACCTGCAGTGGCTGGACCGGCAGTCGCTGCGCTGGCTGAGCACCCTCCCGCAACGTGTCGAACATGCCCGGATCGCGGTGCTGCTGACGGTATGCCCCGGTGAGCCCTGCACGGATGCCGCGGCCCTCGACGAGCTGCTGGCCGTCAGCACGGTGGAGCTGCACCCGGCGAGTCTCGGCGCCCCGGCCGTGGCGACGCTCGTCGAACGCGCCCTGGCCGCCCCGCCGGACGCGTCGTTCGTCGCCTCGTTCCTGCGCGAGACCGGCGGCAACCCGCTGTGCGTGACCGAGCTGACCGAGGTCCTGAAGGACCGGGCGGTCACGCCCACCGCCGGCCCGGCAGCCGTGCTCGGCGATATCGCGGTACCCCGGCTCGCCTCCCGGCTGCACGCCCGGCTGCGCCGAATATCGCCGTACGCGCTCGATGTCGCCAGAGCCGTCGCCGTCCTCGGCGACGATGCGGACGTGAGCCGCGTCGCCGCCGTCTGCGGTGTCGAGCCGCCGGTGGTCATGGAGGTCACGACGGCGCTCGGGCGGGCGGGACTGCTGCGTGTGGAGGACCGGTTCCTGTCCTTCGCGCAGCCGCTGCTGCGCGGCACGGTGATCCAGCACCTGCCGTTCGCGGAACTGCGGACCCTGCGTGGCGCGGCGGCCCGGATCCTGCGGGACACCGGCGCCCCGGAGGACCGGGTGGTCGAACAGCTCATGGCGACCCCCGCACCGGCCGAACCGTGGGTGGTCGCCGTGCTGCGCGATGCCGCCGAATCCGCCCTCGGCCGGGGCGAGCCCGACATGGCCGTCGCGTATCTGACCAGGGCGCTGGGCGAGCCGGTCCCGGACGAGGACCGCGTACCGCTCCTGAGGGCGCTGGGCCGGGCCGAGGGGTATCTGGACTTCGGCGCGGCGATCCGCCATCTGACCGCGGTCTCCTCCCCTCCGGCCGAGCCGGAGGGCCGGCCGGGTGTGGTGCGGGAGCTGGCGGAGCTGCTCGCCATGACAGGACGCCACGAGGCCGCCGTCGAACTCGTCCGCACGCAGGCGGGTTCCGGCTCCACCGACATGGCGCTCTGCTCGGTGGAGCTGCGGTTCGACTGCGAGGCGACCGCCGAGTCGGCGGCCAGGCAACTGCACCGTCTGCCCAGGCCGGCCCCCCAGGGCGGCGCGGCCGACGGGCGCTATCTGAGCCTGCTCGCCCTGCGGACCGGGTGGGCGGGCAGGTCCCGCTCCCGCGCCGTGGCCCTCGCCCAGCAGGCGTTGATGGTCCTGCCCCTCACCCCCGACGCGATGCGGCCCATCCTGCGCAGCGTCCTGGTGCTGGCCCAGGCCGGCCGGGCCGAGGAGGCCCACGAATTCTGCGACGCGATGGTCGGTCACGCCGAACGCTGGCAGCACCGGCCCGCCCTCGCCGCGGCCCGGTCGCTGCGCGGTGTCGTCGCCCACCGGCTCGGCCGGCTGCCCGCCGCGGCCGAGGATGCCCGGATCGCGTTCGAGATGCTCATCGGCTGCGGGGCACCACGGCGAACGGGCGCGGCGGTGGAACTCCTGGCCCGGCGGGTGGAGATCCTGGTCGACCTGGGCGCGTACGACGAGGCGGAGAGCCTGGTCGAACTGTCGGACCTGTGCGGCGATCTGCCGAAGACCTGGGGCGGCACCGCCCTGTTGCTCGCCCGGGGCCGGCTGCGGGCCGTCGCGGGACACCCGGCCGAGGGGCTCCGGGACCTGCTGGCCGCCGGCCGCCGGCTGCCGTCCTGGAACGTGCTGAACCCCGCCGTCGCAGCGTGGCAGACCGAGAGCGCGGCGGCCCTGCTGATGCTCGGTGAGACCGCCGGGGCGCGCCGCAAGGCCACGGAGGCGGTCGAACTGGCCCGCCGATGGGGTGCGCCCGGTCCGCTGGGGGTCGCGCTCCGGACGCTGGGGGCCGCTGTCGGCGGGCCGCAGGGGCTGGCCGCGCTGGAGGAGTCGGTCTCCGTTCTGCAGCGCTCCGCCGACCGGTTCGAGCTCGCACGGTCCCTGGCCGAGTACGGCACGGCCCTCAGCCGCGACAAGCGTCCGGTGCCGGCCAGACGGGCGCTGCGTGCCGCGCTCGACCTGGCGGAGGAGTGCGGCTGCGAGGACCTGGCGACCCGCTCCCGTATCGAGTTGTCCGCGTCGGGCGGCCGCCCGCCGAAGTCCTCGCACACGGACGGAGTCGCCGCGCTGACGGCCGCCGAACTGCGTACCGCCATGCTCGCCGCCGAGGGCAAGTCCAACCGGGAGCTCGCCGAGGTCCTGTCGGTGGGGCAGCGCACCGTCGAGATCCATCTCACCAACGCCTACCGGAAACTCGGCATCGGCGGACGCGACCGGCTTCCCGCGGTCCTGCAGGGCATGCCCACGGCACTCGCCGACTCCCGGTGAACCGGCGGCGACCATCCGTGACACCCCGCCGCCCCCGGTGATCCTGCACAGCGCGCACGCGGAAAACGCACAGCGGCCCGGCGGGATCACGCCGCTCCGGACGGGCGCCGAACCCTAAACGCGGATATGTCCGTTCAGGATCGACGGCAGGACCGGCCCGTGCGAATGGCCCGTTTCCGGCATGTGAAGAAGTCGTCGGCATTCGGTGGGCAATGCCGTCGGTGCACGTCTCGCGGTACCGAAACGCCGACCGAAACACTGTGACGGGCAAGGTGGCCCGGCGGCGCGTTGACGTGGTTGTGTCTTGCGACATACGGGAGTTGCGAAACGGATTTCCGAATTATTCGGGCATCGGACGACCGTTGAACCGGCCGGACCGGCTTTCCGCCGAACCGGCCGACACTATTCATGAACCCCCCACCGCTATGAAGGGAACCGCAAGTCATGCGCAACGACTTCACCCCCCAGGTCGAGACCCGCGAAATTGCCGACAGCGACCTGGACAACGTCTCCGGCGGTGTCGGCGTCGGTGTCGGCGTCGACGGTCTGTCGGCCAGCTCCATCGTGGGCACCGTCGAGTCGGTCCTGCCGGTCTCGCTGCCGCTCTCGACGGTCACCGGTCTTCTCCCGGCGCAGGTCAACGGTCTGGCCGCCGGTCTCTGACCGTCAGGTTCGCCACGAGACGTCATAGCGTCAGCAAGACCCGGCCCAGCGGTGCTTCTGACGCATCGTAAGGCTGGACATAGGCCCCGGAACCCCTCGTTCCGGGGCCTATGAATGCCGCACCCGAATGCAGTTGAAGGAATACTTCCGTGCAGTTCCGCCAAAAGGCGCTGTCCAAGCTGCAATCGCCAGAGGACCTCGACGTACCGGTGCTTCTCGCTCGGCCGCAGGGCTGGCTCGTGCTGACCGTCACAGCGGTCGTCATGGCCGTCGGCTGCTTCTGGGCGGTGACGGGCACGGTGTCGTCCAAGCTGAACGCACCCGGAATCCTGACGCATGCGGAAGGCAGTTACCTTCTGCAGAGTCCGGTCGCCGGCCAGATCACCGCCACCCTCGCCAAAGAGGGCGACACGCTGCCGGCGGGCGCTCCGTTGCTGACCGTACGCACGGACCGGAAGGCCGAGACCGTTCGCACGGTGGCGGCGGGCCGGGTGACCGCGATCATGGCCAGGACCGGCGCCGTCGTCGCCACCGGCGCGGACCTGGCGACGGTGGAGCACATGGACAGGCCCGACGACCCACTGGTGGCGGTGTTGTACGCGCCGGGCGGCAGCGCGCCGACGATCCCGGTGGGCGCTTCGGTGGAGCTGACCGTCCAGTCGGTGCCGGCGCAGCGGTTCGGTGTACTGCGGGGCCGCGTTCTGGCGATCGGCCGGATTCCCGAGACCCGGCAGCAGATCAGCAACTTCCTCGGGGACCGCCAGCTGGGCGAGCAGTTCTCGGCGCAGGGCCCGCCGGTGGCGGTCATGGTCCAGCTGGAACGGTCGGCCGGCACCACATCCGGCTTCACCTGGTCGTCGGCGCACGGACCGCCGTACCCGATCGATTCCACGACATTGGTCAGCGGCGCCATCCACCTGACCGCGCAGCATCCGATCGATTGGGTCCTTCCGTGAGCGCGCAGCACCGCCCGACCCCGGCAGGCCGCGGTCGGCACCGCCCCGAGCCGATGCGTGCGCCGGGACCGACGCCGGCGCCCAATCCGCGGAAGCAGCAGAAGTCGAGGAGGCCGAGGAGGCCGAAGAGCCGGAAACCCGTCCGCAGTCCCACCGTTCTGCAGATGGAAGCCGTGGAGTGCGGTGCCGCCTCGCTCGCCATGGTGCTCGGCCACCACGGCCGGCACGTCCCTCTCGAAGAACTCCGCATCGCCTGCGGTGTGTCCCGTGACGGCTCCCGGGCCAGCAACGTGCTGAAGGCGGCCCGCAGGTACGGTCTGGACGCCAAGGGCATGCAGATGGAGCCCGCCGCCCTCGCGGAGGTGCGGGCGCCGGCCGTCCTGTTCTGGGAGTTCAACCACTTCGTCGTCTTCGACGGGATGGGACGGCGGTTCGGCCGCCGGGGGATCCACCTCAACGATCCGGCCCGGGGCCGCCGTTTCGTGTCGTGGGAGGAGTTCGACTCCAGCTTCACCGGCGTCGTGCTGACCTTCGAGCCCGGCGGCAGGTTCCGCCGCGGCGGCCGCAAGCCCGGGGTGATGAGCGCCCTGCCGGCCCGGTTGCGCGGCACCACGGGCACGATGGCGGCAGCGCTGATCGCCAGCTTCCTGCTCGTCGTCGTCGGAGCGTCGGCGCCGGCCCTCAGCCGTACGTACATCGACCTGTTCCTGTTCGGCAATCAGACGTCGCTGCTGCCGGTGCTCTTCGGGTCGATGGCTGCCATGGTCGTGCTGACCGTCGTGCTGACCGCCGTTCAGCAGGCGAACCTGCTGCGCGGCCGCATCATCTCGTCCACCTTCGGCAGCGCCCGGTTCATGCGGCATCTGCTCAGGCTGCCGGTCACGTTCTTCGCCCAGCGCAACCCGGCCGACCTCGTCCAGCGCCTGCAGTCCAACGACACGGTGGCCGAGACCCTGGCCAGGGACCTCGCCGCCGCCGGGGTGGATGCCGTGGTCGTGGTGCTCTACGCGGTCCTGCTGTGGACCTACGATCCGCAACTGACGGTCGTCGGCGTGCTGATCGCGCTGCTCAACGTCGCGGCGATGCGCGTGGTGGTACGGATCCGCGCCACCGGTACGCAGAAGCTGCGTGCCGACAGCGCCCGGCTGACCAACACCTCGTACGGCGGGCTCCAGCTCATCGAGACGATGAAGGCGACCGGCGCCGAGAACGGCTACTTCCGCCGCTGGGCCGGCCAGCACGCCACGACCCTGGACGGGCAGCAGCGGCTCGGCGTGCCCAGCGCGGTACTCGCCGTCGTCGCGCCCACCCTCGCGGCGCTCAACAGCGCACTGATCCTGTGGATCGGCGGGCTGCGGGCGGTGGAGGGCCACATCTCCATCGGTCTGCTCGTCGCCTTCCAGGCGCTGGTGACCAGCTTCACCGCACCGGTCACCCGGCTCAACGGGGTGGCCGGCCGGATCCAGGACTTCGCGGCCGACGTGGCCCGGCTCAAGGACGTCGAGAGCTTCCCGGTGGACGGCCTGTACTCCCGCAGCGAGCCGGCCGCGAGCACCCGCAGGCTCAAGGGGCACGTGACACTGGAGAACGTCACCTTCGGCTACAGCCCGCTCGACAAACCGCTGCTCACCGACTTCTCGCTGTCGGTCGGCCCCGGCCGGCAGGTCGCGCTGGTCGGCGGCTCCGGCAGCGGCAAGTCCACGGTGTCCCGGCTGATCTCGGGTCTCTACAACCCGTGGGAGGGCGCGATCCGCATCGACGGGCAGCGGCTCGACGAGATCTCCCGCAGCGCGCTGTCCGCCTCGGTCTCCTTCGTCGATCAGGACGTCTTCCTCTTCGAGGGCACCGTCCGGGACAACGTCGCGCTGTGGGATCCGTCGATACCGGACGACGACGTCATCGCCGCGCTCAAGGACGCCGCCATCCACGACACGGTCGCCCGGCGTCCCGGCGGCATCCACAGCCGGGTCGAGCAGGACGGCCGCAACTTCTCCGGAGGCCAGCGGCAGCGGCTGGAGATCGCCCGGGCCCTGGTCCGCCGCCCCAGCGTCCTGGTCCTCGACGAGGTGACCAGCGCCCTGGACGCCGAGACCGAGCAGGTGATCATCGACAATCTGCGGCGGCGGGGCTGTGCCTGCGTGGTGATCGCGCACCGGCTGAGCACGGTGCGCGACAGCGACGAGATCGTCGTGCTCGACCACGGCACGGTCGTGGAGCGCGGTCGGCACGAGGACCTGATCGCGGCCGGGGGGCCGTACGCCGAGCTCGTCAGGGAGCACTGAGATGACATCCGTCCAGAACCCCGTGATCGCCGACGCCGTGCCGGGCGCCGTGCCCGGCGATGTGGTGGTCGGTGCCCTCGGCGGTCTGGGACAGCCCGTCGACTGCGCCGGCGCCCGCAGCATGAGCCTCGAGGGGCCCCATGTGCTGTGGCTCGTCGTGGGCGGGGCGATGGACCTGTTCGCGGTCGACGCCGGAAACCAGGGGCACTGGCACTTCCTCGGCCGGCTCGAAACGGGAACCCTGGTGCTCGGACCGGCGGAAGGCCCGCGCCACACCCTCGTCGGACGGCCCCTGCAAGGGTGCGAACTGCGCCGGATCCAGCTGCGGGAACTGTTCGGGCCCGGGTACGGCGGAGGCGGGTACGCCGGATACCCGGACCAGCAGGCGTACAGCGGCTACGAAGTGCCCCTCAGCCCGCTGGAGGACGCGTTCGCCCGCGGGGTCGGACGCAGCCTGCGCGTCCTGTTCGAGGCGCCCCACGACGGTCAGCCGGGCCATGGACCGGGAACGGCGGAGCCGGCCGCGGAGTACGAAGCGGCCGACGACAACATCCTGTGGATGCCGGTGGCCCCCGGCAGCGTGCAGTACGGCGCCGCGTTCAGCAGCGAGGCGGCCGCCGACCTGCTCATCGACGGTGCGATGTGGCAGCGGGTGGTCAATCAGCAGTCCCGGCTGCTGTTCGCGCTGGACCGCTGGATCGAACGCATCGAGCGCGCCCATGAGAACCGGACAGCGGCCGGCATCGAGGCCGGCCGGACGGTGCGCGCGCAGGCGGACCAGGCGCTGCTGGCCTCCATCGACAGGCCGGGAGGCAGGGCCCCGTCCCACCCGGCCGAGGGCACCGACGACGCCACACTCGCCGCCTGCCGCAGAGTCGCCGACGCGGCCGGGATCACCGTCTCGGCGCCCGTGGAGGGCGGCTCGGCGAACGGACGGTCGAGCCCGGTCGAGCGCATCGCGGTGAGCTCGGGCTTCCGCACCCGCACGGTCCGACTCGACGGCCGCTGGTGGCGGGAGAACTCCGGCCCCCTGCTGGGCCACCGGGCCGGTACGGGCGCCCCGGTCGCGCTGCTGTGGCGGCGCGGCAGATACGAGGCGGTGGATCCGGTCACCGGCGAGCGGACGCGCATCGGGAGTACGGGCGGGGGCGCGGCCGCGGCCGCGTTCCAGCCCCGCGCCGTCATGTTCTACCGTCCGCTGCCCGACCAGCCCATAGCCGCCTGGCGGCTGCTCCGCTTCAGTCTGCGCGGCACCCGGGCTGACCTGCGCAACCTGATCCTGGGCGGTCTGGTCGCGGTCGGACTGGGCGCGCTGGTGCCCATCGCGACGGGACAGGTGCTCGGCGTCTACGTACCGAACGCCGAGAACAGCCTCATCGTCCAGACCTCGCTGGCGATCGTCGCCACCACCATCGTCTCGGCCGCCTTCATGCTGCTGGAGAACATCTCCATCCTGCGCATGGAAGGGCGCATCGAGTCCACACTCCAGCCGGCCGTCTGGGACCGGCTGCTGCGCCTGCCGACGAAGTTCTTCGCCGGGCGCTCCACCGGAGAGCTGGCCAGCGCCGCCATGGGCATCAGTGCCATCCGCCGCGTGCTGTCCGGCATCAGCTCGGTGGCCGTGCAGGCGGGCACCGTCGGCGCCGTGAACCTCGCTCTGCTGCTCTGGTACAGCCCCATGCTGGCCCTGCTGGCGATGGCGATGCTCACCGTGATCGGCGCGGTGTTCCTCGGCCTGGGGCTGTGGCAACTGCGGTGGCAGCGCCGGCTGATCGCGCTCGGCAACAAGCTCAACAACCAGGCGTTCCAGACGCTGCGCGGACTGCCCAAACTGCGTGTCGCCGCGGCGGAGAGCTTCGCCTACGCGTCCTGGGCCCGCGAGTTCGCCCGCAGCCGCGAGCTGCAGCAGCGCGTGGGCCGGATCAAGAACCTGATCACGGTCGTCAACGCGGTCTATCTGCCGCTCTGCACCCTCGTCATGTTCATGCTGCTCGCAGGTCCGGCCCGCGGGACCCTGTCGGCCAGCAGCTTCCTCACCTTCAACACCGCAGTGACCATGCTGCTGACATCGGTGACCCAGCTGACCGGCGCACTCATCTCCGCCGTCTCCGTCCTGCCGCTGTTCGAGCAGATCAAACCGCTGCTCGACGAGGTGCCCGAGGTCGGCGGCGGCACCATACAGCCGGGCGTCCTGTCCGGCGAGATCGAGGTCAAGCAGCTGTCGTTCCGGTACGCCGACGACGCGCCACTGGTGCTCGACAACGTGTCGTTCCGGATCCTGCCGGGCGAGTTCGTCGCGATCGTCGGGTCCAGCGGCTGCGGCAAGTCGACGCTGCTCCGGCTGCTCATCGGCTTCGACCGGCCGGTCTCCGGCAGCGTGCTCTACGACGGTCAGGACCTGACGGCCCTCGACCCGGCGGCCGTGCGCCGCCAGTGCGGGGTCGTCCTGCAGAACGCGCAGCCGTTCACCGGCTCGATCCTGGACTGCATCTGCGGTTCCGAGACGTTCTCCCTGGAAGAGGCCTGGGAGGCGGCCGCGATGGCGGGCCTGACCGAGGACATCAAGGCCATGCCGATGGGCATGCACACCGTCCTCTCCGACGGCGGCGGCACCGTCTCCGGCGGCCAGCGGCAGCGCCTGATGATCGCCCAGGCCCTGATCCGCCACCCGCGCATCCTGTTCTTCGACGAAGCCACCAGCGCCCTCGACAACGAGACCCAGCGCGTCGTGACCGAGAGCACCCGCAAACTGCGCTCGACACGCGTCGTCATCGCCCACCGGCTGTCCACCGTCATGGACGCCGACCGCGTGATCGTCATGTCGGAGGGCCGGGTCCTCCAGCAGGGTCCACCCGCGGAACTCCTCGCCGACACCGGCGGCATGTTCCATGAGCTGGTGCGCCGTCAGATGCGCTGAACGAGCCACGCGCCCGCCGGGGAGCGCTCCTCTGCGGTCCGCGGCGCCCGGCGTGACACGCTGGGGAACCCAGCGTTCCCCGTCCCATGAGGAGGTGCGGTGCACGTGCCGCAGAGCGAGCCGCAGCGTGCTCCGGACGCCCCCACGGTACTGAGCGAGGAACGCCGGCTCCGCAAGGAGCTCGGGTTCTGGAGCCTGGCGGCGATCGGGTTCTCCAACATCCTCGGCTCCGGCTGGCTGTTCGCGGCCATGTTCGCCGCGCAGACCGCAGGGCCCGCCTCGTTGCTGTCCTGGGTCGCGGCGGGCGTGCTGTGCGGCCTGGTGGCGCTGGTGATGGTGGAGCTCGGCGCCACCCGCCCCGAGGGCGGCGGAACCGTGCGCTGGCCGCTCTACGCGAGCGGCCGGCTGGTGGGCACCGTGATCGGCTGGTCGGTCCTGCTGTCGGTCGGCGGCACGGCGGCGGAGATCAGCGCGATCATGCAGTACGCCGCGCACTACCTCCCCGGCCTCTACGACAACGGCCGGCTGACCGCGTCCGGCCTGGCCGTGGCCTCGGGACTGAGCATCCTGCTGACCGCGCTCAACTGGTTCGCGGTACGCACCTTCGCGCGGCTGAACAACCTGGTGTCGCTGTTCAAGGTCGTCGTGCCCGTCGTCACCGTGGTGGCGCTGTTCCTCTCCGGCACGCACTCCGGGCGGCTCAC
This sequence comes from Streptomyces sp. H39-C1, assembly GCF_027158125.1. Lineage (NCBI taxonomy): Bacteria > Bacillati > Actinomycetota > Actinomycetes > Kitasatosporales > Streptomycetaceae > Streptomyces > Streptomyces sp. H39-C1. Next base: position 56,017 of record NZ_JAPVLS010000022.1, on the reverse strand, counting down.
CGACCACGGCGGCTTCGCACCGTACGGCTACGCGGCCTGTCTGACCGCGCTCGCCAGCGGCGGCATCGTGTACTCCGTCAACGGCTTCCAGGCGCCGCTCGACTTCTCCGGCGAGGCCCGCAACCCCCGGCGCAATGTGCCGGGCGCGGTACTCACCGGCATCGGGCTGGCCGTGCTGGTCTACCTGGGACTGCAGCTCGCCTTCCTCTTCACGGTGCCGGACTCGCTGCTCGGCCACGGATGGCAGGGCGTGAACTTCGAGTCACCGTTCGGGCAGCTCGCCCTGGTGCTCAACCTGCACTGGCTGGCCACCCTGCTCTACGCCGACGCGGTGGTCTCGCCCGGCGGCTCGGCCTACGTCGGGGTCGCGATCGACGCCCGGCACACCTACGCCCTGGCCAAGAACGGCCTGCTGCCGCGCTTCTTCATGCGGATCGACGCCCGCTCCGGCATGGCCCACCGGGCGCTGCTGCTCAACCTCGTCGTGATCGTCCTGTTCATGCTGCCGTTCGGCGGCTGGCAGGACATCGTCAGCGTGATGGGCGACATGTATCTGCTCATCTACGCGGCGTCCGCGGTCGCCGTCGCCGTGTTCCGGGCGCGGGACAGGGAGCAGGGGGTGACCCGCAAGGACGGCCAGGTACCCGGGGTGCGCTGGATCGCGCCGATCAGCTTCGTGGTGGCCACCGAATTCGTCTACTGGTCGGGCTGGCACGATCTGCGCCTCGCGCTGCCGCTGGTTCTCGCCGGTGTGCCGCTGTTCCTGCTGCTGCGCCGCGACGCCGCCGGGCGGCCGGTGCGCGAGGAGCTGCGGGACGGCGCCTGGCTGGTCTGCCAGCTGGCCGCGCTGACGTTGCTGTCCTGGCTGGGCACCTTCGGCGGCTCGGGCCGGCTGCCCGCGCCGTACGACACGATCGTGGTCGGTGCCGTCGCGCTCGCCGTGTTCGGCTGGGCCGTGCGCTCCGGGACGGCGCACCTCCGGGTGGAACCGGCCCCGCCCGTCCCGGTCACCTGACCGGGGCCCGTGCTGGGGCATTCCGTGATGAACGGGGCCCACCCGGTGAGGAAAACCCAAGTGGAGGCGAACAAAAACACATGTACTCCGGCTCGCGCAGGCGGTGGGATCAGGGCGACCCCCCGCTTGCCCTGATCCGGCCCCCACCGCCGGACCAGCACACCCGGACGGAAAGGACTATCTGTGTCCCGTCCCCGAAGAGTCCTCGCGGCGCTCGCCGTGACCCTCCCGCTGCTCACCGCCGGCCTGCTCGCACCGGGAACGGCGTCGGCGCTCCCGCCCGGCGCCACGTACACGGTCTCCGTCGGCTCGAAGGCCTCCTACGCCCATCCGACCGACACCTCCGCGGTCCCCTACATCGACAAGGACGGCGCGTTCTACTTCCAGCAGTCCGCCGCCCTGTACGGTGCCACGGACCCCCGCTACTGGGACTTCTTCACCGGTACGAACTTCGACGACGCCTCGCGGTCGAGTGCTATCAGCAACGCGGTGAACCCGGCCAACTCCAGCGACAAGAACAACGACACGACCTGGCGCTGCAACAACAGCCCGACCGGAGTGACGGCGACCGCCGCGCCCTCGGGCTCGGGGTACGCGCAGAAGAACTACTGCGACCTGACCGGGGTGTGGGTCGATCCGGACACCGGTGACTGGTACGGCCTGGTGCACAACGAGTTCACCCCGCAGCCGTTCGGCGACGGCCTGCACTACGACGCGATCGACTACGCGCGCTCGACGAACCAGGGCAAGGTCTGGAACATCCTGGGCCACGCGATCACCTCGCCGTACAGCACCGCACGGGCCGACACCACGGCCTTCCCGAACCAGACGTACGACTACGGTGACGGCGACCAGCGGCTCTTCGTCGACACGGCGTCCGGCTACTTCTACATCACCTACGGCTCGCGCATCGTGGACAAGAACGGCGGCTGGAAGGCGTTCTACGCCCATGCCGCCCGCGCTCCCATCTCGTCCAAGATGGCGCCCGGCTCCTGGCAGAAGTGGTACAACGGCTCCTGGTCGCAGCCCGGACAGGGCGGCCTGGAGAGCAACGAGGTGCCGGTGACCTCCGCCGGCGGCACCGGATACACCCCCGCGTCGGCCGAGTACGATCCGGCCAACACCGGCACCGTGGACCAGCAGGTCGCGGCAGGCAAGATGCCGCCGACCTCGCCGCTGTTCGTCATGGACATCACCTACAACGCCTATCTGGGCCTGTACATCGGTGAACCGCAGGCGGTCGACCAGAGTGGCAACGCCCCACAGCAGATCTACGCCACCGACGACCTCTCCACCCAGAAGTGGACGCTGATCGGCGACACCGGCAGCCACCACACCGCCTCGTGGTACCGGTGGTTCCTGGACAGCGCGAACAGGACCAGTTCGACGATCGTCGGCAAGAACTTCCGCTCGTACTGCTCCTTCGGATGCTCCGGCGGCGCTTCCGGCGAGTACGTCAACCTCACGATCGACTCGTCCGCCCCGGCACCGTCACCGGTCGACCCGGCGAAGACCTACACGATCGGCAGCGGGTCCGGCCGCGTCCTCGCCCAGGCCACCGGCAGCTCGGCCACCACCTCGGTCACGGCCGCGACCGGGTCAAGTCTCGAATCGTGGAGCTTCACCGGCAACGGCGACGGCTCCTACCGCATCACCAACGCCGCCACCGGCCAACTGCTCGGGGTGAACTCCGCTGCGACGGCCAACCGTGCCTGGGCCACCAAGCCGACCGCCACCACGGTGGGGTCCGGCGGTCCCACCGTCGGCCAGCAGTGGTTCCTCATCAAGAACGTGAACTCCGCGGGCGCGCAGACCGGCACATACCGCATCGTCAACCGGTACAGCGGTCTCGTCCTCGGCATGTCGTCCGACACCGGCCGGCTCGCCGAGACCACCCCGGCCCGCACCTGGACCAACGGCACGGGCAACCCGGTCGGCGGCTCCCGTACCGCCGCCGAGCAGGTCCTGACCCTGACCGCCACCACGGCCGCGAGCAACCTGAACGGCACGCACACCATCTCCGTGTCCGGCAAGGCTCTCGATGATCCCGACTGGCACACGGAGCCCGGCGTCCAGCTCGACACCTGGTCGCTGAACGGCGGAAAGAACCAGAACTGGGTCTTCACCCAGCAGTCCGACGGCTCCTACACCCTCGTCAACGCCCACTCCAACCTGTGCGCCGACGACGACGGAGGCGCCACGGCACCGGGCACGGCAGTGGTCCAGTGGACCTGCACCGGCGGTGCCAACCAGAAATGGCGGGTGACGAAGCTGGCCTCCGGCGCCTACTCGATCACCAACGTCCACAGCGGACTCCTGCTGACGACCTCGTCGACCTCCGACGGTGGCACGGTCACCCAGCAGACGGACACCGATCTGCCGCGGCAGCACTGGACCATCGCCTGACCCCGCACCGAGTTAGCCATCGGCCGGCATCGCACTGAGCCAGGGAAGCGCACCCGATCGGTACCACCGATCTCGGGTGCGCTTTGCTCATGTTCCAACAAAATGCTGCGGAACTCAACGGGCGGCGCCGAGGGCGGAAGCCGGGGGTCCCGGCCCGGTGCGGGCTCTCCACGGGTGGCGGCGGCGCGGACCGGGGCCGAGGTGCCGTCGGCGTGCCCTCCGGGGTGCCGCGTTCGGCGGCCGGCTCCGTGCCGGGGGTCGTGCTCGGCGTGACGCCCTTGGGTAACGGACGAACGCAACGATGGCCCGCTCCTGAGGAAGGCCGGATCGCCCTGCCGGAACGTCGGCGGAAGACGGGTCCGGCCTCGACACATCGGCCGTGCGCCCTGGCCGGCCCGGATGCCCAGGGGTGGCGACCGCGATCCATGGTGCATCTTGAAGCAACGTATGTGAACTTGTTTGACCGGTCAGGGCGTGTCCTGACCCCCTTTCCCGTCCCCCGTGAGTGCTCCGGGGAAGGCCGGATGTCGATTTCCGCAGTCCGGAGCGGCTCGTACCGCTACATCACGGTCCCACAACACCACCGGGTCGGAGCGTTGACGCCCCTGGGTAAGGGGGCGTAGAACTACCCCTGCGAGCGAGGTCCCGGTTAATCCTGTTGAATTTTGTTCGAAACCATCAGGTGCTAGGAGGTCCCCAGCGGGACCCCCCTTCCGTCTCTTCGCCGCACCGCATCCCATGCACCGCATCGTGACCGCAGACCACAGCAGACCGCAGACCACAGACCACCCATGGAGGCACCATGTCGGATGTCGGCTCGCCGGGCAGCAACAATCCGGGGTCATCGCCGAGTCGCCGCACCCTGCTCAGGGGAATGGCCGGCATCGCAGGTCTCTCCGTCGCGGGCGGACTGCTCTCGGCCTGTGACAGCTCCTCGTCCACACCGAGCGACAGCGGTTCGGCCGGGGGTCAGGTGACCTTCGGCTCCAACTACTCGGACCCCGCAGCGAAGACCGCGTTCGCGGCGCTGGCGGGCGCGGCCACCAAGGCGTCCGGTTCACCGATCAAGATCAACACGGTCGACCACAACACCTTCCAGACCAACATCACCAGCTATCTGCAGGGCACGCCGGACGACCTGTTCACCTGGTTCGCCGGCTACCGCATGCAGTACTTCGCGGCCCAGGGCCTCGCGCTGCCGATCGACGACGTCTGGGAGAAGATCGGCGGCAACTTCGGCCCCGCCGCCAAGAAGCTGTCGACCGGTCTGGACGGCCACCAGTACCTGGTGCCGATGTACAACTACCCCTGGGTGGTCTTCTACAACAAGAGCGTGTTCAGCGCGAAGGGCTACACCGTCCCCACCAACTGGGACCAGTACCTCGCCCTGGCCAAGAAGATGAAGACCGACGGCATGATCCCGATCGCCTTCGCCGACAAGGACGGCTGGCCCGCGCTGGGCACCTTCGACATCCTCAACATGAGGATCAACGGCTACGACTACCACATGAAGCTGATGAAGCACGAGATCCCCTGGACCGACCCGGGGGTGACCCAGGTGTTCGATCACTGGGCCCAGCTCATGCCGTACGTACAGAGCGGCGCCAACGGCCGGATCTGGCAGGACGCCGCCAAGGCCCTGGAGACCAAGCAGGCCGGCATGATGTTCCAGGGCACCAACCAGGTCGCCGCGCAGTACGTCACCGACAAGGCGAACCTCGACGACCTGGACTTCTTCGTCTTCCCCGAGATCAACCCGGCCTACGGCACGGACTACATGGACGCGCCCACCGACGGCTTCATGCTCAGCAAGAAGGCCAAGAACACCGTCGCCGCCAAGAAGATCCTGGAGTACATCGGCACCGGCGCGGCCGAAGCCGAGTTCCTCAAGACCGACCAGTGGGACGTCGGCCTGGCCACCGGACTGAAGGTGCCGTCCTACAACGCGATCCAGACGAAGTCGGTCGCCGAGATCGCCAAGTGCAAGGCCGTCGCCCAGTACATGGACCGCGACGCGGACCCCGCCATGTCCAACGCGATGATCTCCATCATCCAGAAGTTCATCGCCGACCCGAGTTCCGGCAACATCGCCTCGTTGCAGAAGAGCGCGGAGAGCCAGGCAAAGGCCATCTACACCTCATGACGACCACCCAAGCGCGACCCCCGGCGGCGAAGCAGCGCCGCCGGGGCGGCGTGCGCAAACTCTCCGGACGCGACAAGCTCGTCGTCGCACTGCTCCTCGGCATCCCGCTGCTGATAGAACTGGTCTTCATCTGGTTCCCGGCACTGGGCACCGTCCTGCTGTCGTTCACCAAGTGGAACGGCGTCGGCAGCCTCGGCACCAAGTCGTGCCTGCCCAACGTGCCCTCGATCATGAACAACGGCTGCCTGTACGGGGTGCAGAACTACCACCAGGCCGCCACGATCTACCCCGAGTTCTGGCCCGCCGTCCAGCACAACCTCATCTGGCTGGCCGTCTTCATCCTCTTCGCGACCCCGCTGGGCATGCTGTTCGCCGTCGTCATCGACTACGGCATCAAGGGCAGCCGGATGTACCAGAGCATCCTCTTCCTCCCCGTGATGCTCTCCCTCGCGCTGATCGGCATCATCTGGGAGTTCATGTACTCCCAGAACTTCGGGCTGATCAACACGGTCATCGGACGCAACGGCGACAGCAACGCCATCGACTGGCTCGGCGATCCACACCTCAACCTCTGGGCCGTCCTGGTCGAGGCGACGTGGCGTCAGTCCGGCTATGTGATGGTCCTGTACCTCGCCGGACTCAAGGCGGTGGACCCGACGCTGCGGGAGGCCGCCAAGGTCGACGGGGCCAACGCCTGGCAGACGTTCTGGCGCGTGGTCTTCCCGGTGATGAAGCCGATCAACATCGTCATCATGGTCGTCACCGTCATCGAGTCGCTGCGCGCGTTCGACCTCGTCTACATCACCAACAAGGGAATCAACGGCCTGGAACTGCTCTCGGTGCTGGTCACCTCCAACATCGTCGGCGAGACCCAGCGGGTGGGCTTCGGATCGGCGCTGGGCGTGGTGCTCCTGGTGATCTCACTGGTCCCGATCAGCATCTTCCTGTTCCAGACGTTCCGCCGTGAGGACACCCCATGACCACCGACACCCTGCCCCGCGTCACAGCGCAGCAGAGCTCCGGCGAACGGCCGAAGTCCCGCCCCTGGGGGCAGGTCAGCGCTCAGCTGTTCCTCGTCAGCGCCTCGGTGCTGTGGCTGCTCCCGATACTGTTCGCCCTGTACATCGCGCTGCGGCCGTACGCCGAGACGCAGAAGTACGGCTATGTCTCACTGCCGCACCACCTCACGCTGAAGAACTTCTCGCAGGCGTGGACGCAGTCGGACATGCTGCACTACTTCCTGAACTCGGTGCTGATCACGGTTCCGGCGGTGGTGGTCGCCCTCGCGCTCTCCACCGGGGTCGCCTTCATACTGACCCGGGTCAACGTGAAGCTGAACGTCGCCCTGCTCATCCTGTTCACCGCGGGAAACCTGCTCCCGCAGCAGGTCATCATCACCCCCCTGTACCGGCTCTTCCTGAAGGTCCCGCTGCCGGAATTCCTCAGCGAGAGCGGTCTGCTGTACAACTCGGCCTTCGGCCTGATCCTCATCAACGTGGCGTTCCAGCAGGGCTTCTGCGTCTTCGTGCTGAGCAACTACATGAAGTCGATCCCGGAGGAGATGTACGAGGCGGCGCTGGTCGACGGCGCCGGCCTGTGGACCCGGTTCTGGAAGCTCACCGTGCCGCTGTGCCGCCCCGCGCTGGCAGCCCTCGCCACCTTGCTGACCACCTGGATCTACAACGACTTCTTCTGGGCGATCACCCTGATGTCGTCGGGTGACAAACGACCGGTCACCTCCGCACTGGCCAACCTGCAGGGCCAGTTCGTCAGCGATCAGAACCTGATCGCGGCCGCGGCACTGATCGCGGCCGTGCCCACCCTGGTGGTCTACGTCCTGCTGCAGAAGCAGTTCATCGCGGGCCTGTCCCTGGGATCGAGCAAGGGCTGAGCGCAGCACCGCAAGTGCTCCCCGAAAGACGGCCGGTCACCCGGCCGTCGGTCCGTCAGCGGGCGTTCGGCGCCGCGTGGACGCGCTCGCCGCCGACATAGGTCAGTGCCACGGTGGTGTCACCGATGGCCTCCGGCGGGCCGTCGAAGGGATCACGGTCCAGGACCACCAGGTCGGCCAGCGCGCCGACGCGGATCGTGCCCGTGTCGTCCAGGTGGTTCACGTAGGCGGAACCCGCTGTGTACGCCGTCAGCGCGGTGCCCAGGTCGAGACGCTGCCCGGGCAGGAAGGCCGGGCGGTCCTCGCCGTGGCCGACGCGGTTGACCGCGACATGGATGCCCTGCATCGGGTCGGGGCTGCTCACCGGCCAGTCGCTGCCGGCCGCCAGCGTGGCACCGGCCCGCAGCAGGTCGCCGAACGGGTACTGCCAGGAGGCCAGTTCACCTCCCAGGAACGGGATGGTGAGCTCGTCCATCTGCGGTTCGTGGGTGGCCCAGAGCGGCTGCAGGTTGGCGACCGCGCCGAGGCGGGCGAAGCGCGGGACGTCGTCGGGGTGGACCACCTGCAGATGGGCGAGGTGGTGCCGGTTGTCGCGGCGGCCGTTGGCGGCGAGGGCCGCCTCGACGGCGTCCAGCGCCTCGCGCACGGCGCGGTCGCCCAACGCGTGGAAGTGGACCTGGAAGCCCAGGGCGTCCAGCTCCACGACATGGTCGCGCAGCGCCGCCGGGTCGACGAAGCTGAGGCCGCTGTTGGCGGTGGCGCAGCCGCAGGAGTCCAGATAGGGCGCCGTCATCGCGGCCGTGAAGTTCTCGGTGATGCCGTCCAGCATGATCTTCACCGAATCGGCCCTGAAGCGCCCGGCACGCAGCTGCTCGCGACGCTCGACCAGCTCGGCGATCTGCTCCGCGCCGCGTGAGCGGTCCCACCACAGGGCGCCGTTGACGCGGGCGGTGAGACGGCCGTCGGCGGCGGCGGTGAAGTAGGCGTCGGAGGGGTCGGGCTGACCGTTGAAGACGCCGAGGATGGCGTCCTGCCAACTGGTGATGCCGAGGCCGTGCAGCACCTGCTGGGCGCGGAGCAGTCCGGCGAGGCGGTCGGCCGCGGTGGTCTTCGGGACCAGGCGCGCGACGAGCCCGGTCGCCCCCTCCTGCAGCATGCCGCCGGGGGCGCCGTCGGCCTCGCGCTCGATCCGGCCGTCGGAGGGGTCGGCGCTGTCGGCGGTGAGCCCGGCGAGCTCCAGGGCGCGGGTGTTGGCCCACGCACCGTGATGGTCGCGGTTGAAGAGGAACACCGGCCGGTCGGCGACGACGGCGTCGATGAGGTGGCGGGTCGGCACCCCGCCCTCGAAACTCTCCAGGGACCAGCCGCTGCCGGTGATCCATTCTCGCTCCGGGTACGCCTCGGCGTAGGCCGCGATCCGGCGCTGGTACTCGGCAAGGCTGGTGGTGCCCGTCAGATCGCACTCGCCCAGCTCGACGCCCGCGTAGACCGCGTGGACGTGGGCGTCCTGGAAACCGGGGATCAGCAGCCGCCCGGCGAGGTCCACCACCTCGGTCTTCGGACCGACCAGTTCGCGCACTTCGTCGTGCCCGACGGCGACGATGCGCCCGCCGCGGACGGCCACGGTCGTGGCGCGGCTGCGGGCCGGATCCGTGGTGAGGGCGGGGCCGCCGGTGAAGACGAGGTCTGCGGCGTGGGTCATGGACTGCTCCATATGTCGTTTCGGTGGGGCGGAGGGCGTCAGGTCGTCGGGTGGGTGGTTCAGATGGTCGCGGAGGTTGGGACCGTGGTGGGCTCGGCGGAGAGCAGGTCCGCCGCGCCGGCATCGGTGGCCTGGCCGGCGGCGAAGTAGGGCGACTTGCGGCCCCACTTGGCCCAGCCGGCGACCAGCAGCCCGGAGAGGATCATCAGCACCGGCATCTGCAGCAGGAACCAGCCGTTGTCCGCCCGCAGTGCGAAGTGGTCGGCTGAGGTGGCGTACCCCCAGCACATGTACCCGGCGAGGGCGAACAGGACCAGTGCGCTGAGCACCGGCAGCACGACCGCCCGCACGCCCTCCCAGAGGGTGTTGCGCAGCAGCCCGCGGAAGCGCACGGCGGCGGCGACGGCGGTCAGACCGTAGGAGAGCGCGACGACGATGCCGATGGCACTGACCGAGGCGCTGATCAGCTCGCTGACCTTCGGGATGACCAGGGAGAGCGCCGCGACCACGGCGGCGATCGCACCGAGGAGCAGCGTTCCCGCCGCGGGCGTCCCGTACTTCGGGTGGATGCGGGTCCAGACCGGGCCGACGGTGCGGTCGCGGCCCATGGCGAACAGCCCGCGCACCGTGGGGATCACTCCGGCCTGCAGCGAGGCCACGGCGGAGAAGGTCAGCGCGACCAGGGGCAGTGCCGCGAGCGGCTGGTGGGCCAGCTGGTTGCCGAAGTAGGTCAGCCCCTGCGCACCGTTGTCGACGAGCTGGCCGGAGGAGAGGACCCGCTGGAAGGCCACCGCGCCGAGAAGGAACAGACCGAGCATGGTGAACACCGTGATCAGGCCGCTGCGGGAGGCGTCACGCGGGTCGCGCACCTCCTCGCTGACGCTGAAGGCGGCGTCGAAGCCCCAGTAGCAGAACACCGCCACCACCATGCCCTGGGCCAGCGCGGCGAGCGAGGGGATCGTGAAGGGGTTGAACCAGTCGAGGCTGAACGGCTGGGTGCCGGCGAAGAGGCCGTACCCGCAGAAGCCCAGCAGCACCAAGTACTCGAAGCCCAGGAGATGGCGCTGCAAGCGCGCGGCGACGTCGGCCCCGGTGACGGCGGCGAGCGTGGCGGCCACCAGCACCGTCATCCCGAGCAGCGTCGATTGCAGCGTGCTGTCGGGATTCAGGGTCAGTCCGGCCAGGCGGTGCAGTCCCGCCTGGCCGGCGAGCTGGATCAGGGCCGATCCGGTCACGGTCGTGGTGTAGGCGAGGAAGACGACGGTTCCGACGACGTTCACCCAGCCGGAGAGGAACCCCAGCCAGGGGCTGACCGAGCGGCCGACCCAGACGTAGCTGTTGCCGCAGTTGGGCTCGACCCGGTTGAGCCGGGAGTAGGCCGCGGCGATCCCCAGGATCGGCAGGAAGGCGAGCAGCATGATGATCGGCAGATGCAAGCCGACGATCCCGGTGAGCAGCCCCATCCCGAGGCCGATGCTGGTGGTCGCGGCGGTGGTGGACGCGGCGATGACCACGCCGTCCAGTACGCCGAGCGACCGTCTCATGTCTGTTGCCATCGGGCCACCGCTTCGCTCGGGACTGGGTTGGAGCGACATGCAATCCTGCGGGCTCTTAACACGTCAATGGTGTTGACATAAGCTCCGGCCATGACCGACCGGCAGATCCCCGGGACCGCGCGGCCGCGCCGCCGCCCCACGAAGCAGGGCACGGTGCTGTCCGAAGCACTGATCGTCGAGACCGCGCTGCGGCTGATCCGCCAGCACGGATCGGCCGCGCTGACCGTACGGCGGCTGGGCGCGGCACTGGGCGCGGACCCCAGCGCGCTCTACCGGTACTTCCGCAACACCGACGACCTGCTGCTCGCCGTCGCCGACGAGCTGATCGGCCAGGCCTTCGCCGGCTGGGCCCCGGTCGGCGACTGGCGCGCCGACCTGCGCGAACTGGGCCTGCGGATCCACTCCGCCTATCTCGAGCACCCGCAGGCCGCGATGCTGGCGGCCTACCGGGTCACCGGACGGCCGCACGAGGCCTTCGCCATCGAGTCGATCCTGGGCGTACTGCGCCGCGGCGGTTTCCCGGACCCCGAGGCGGTCCGGATGTACCACACCTTCGTCGACACAGGCCTGGCCTACGCGGCCCTGGACGCCGCCAGCGCCGCGCTCCCGCCGCAGGCCCGGGAGGCCGAGCGGCAGGTCTGGGAGCGGACCTACGCCTCCCTGCCGAGCACCACCCACCCCCACATCGCCGCCACCACGCGCCTGCTGCAGGCCGAAATGGGCCGCAGCGCCTACACCAAAACCCTGGACCTCGTCCTGGACGCGGCAGCGGCCCGCCTCGACACCCTGACGACCGGCAGGCCGTCACCGCCTCTCGCTAGCATGGAACGATGACCACATCTCATGTCCTGACCTGGGCGGTCAGCGAGAGCGACGGTTACGAGACAGCGTGGATCGAGGTCGACGACACCTCACTGCGGGCACGTGGCCGCGTGGTCGGCACAGTGCCCGAGCCCTACTGGATCACGTACGAACTCGACACCACGGAAGACTTCGTGACCCGCCGACTGCGGGCCACCTCCGAAATGGCGAGCAGGACCGTCGAGTTGGACCTGCGTGGCACCCAGGACGGACGATGGACGGTGAACGGTGAACCGGCGCCCGACCTGGGCAGCGCGCTCGACTGCGACCTCGGCCTGTCCCCGCTGACCAACACCATGCCGGTGCTGCGCCATGCCCTGCACCGCGTCCCGGGCGAGCAGGACTTCCTGATGGCCTGGATCCGTGTCCCGGACCTCACGGTCCAGCCCAACCGACAGACCTACACCCACCTCGGCGCGAACCGCGTGCGCTACGCCTCGGGCACGTACCGGGCGGATCTCACTCTGGACGCCGACGGTCTCGTCGTCACGTACCCGGGTTTGGCTCAGCGCAGGTGAGTGCCTCCTGCTCCGCCGACCGCCCTGGATCGCAGGAGCTCGCACCGATGCGTCAGCGACGCATCAGCACAGGACGCGAAGCGCCCCGGGCTGAACCCTTGCCGTCATGGGGAGGATGTTGTCGACCTCGCCGTCCGCGCCGAAGGGGATTTCGCGGTCCGCCACGATGCGGACTTCCTTGCCACGGAGGACCTCGATCTCGGGGCGGTTGATGTGCGCGCCGGTCTTGAGTTCGTTCATGATGGTGAAGAAGAGGCGCTTGGGCGCTTCGCGGATGATGACGACGTCCAGCAGCCCGTCGTCGAGGCGCGCGTCCGGGGCGATGAGGCGGCCGAAGCCGTAGTAGGCGGAGTTGGCCGCCACGACCGTGTAGCCGCGTCGCTCGCGGGAGACGCCGTCCACGGTGATGCTGAAGTCGGCAGCCCACCAGGTGGCCACCGCGCGCAGGCCGCCCGCGTAGTAGGAGGCGGAACCCCGCAGGAGGCGTGAGGTGTTGGCGTGACGGTTGGCCAGCGCGTCGACGCCCGCGTAGACGCTGCCCAGGACGACGGTTCTGGTGTGGGCCGCCGACTCGACCGCGATCGTGTCGATGCGGCGCGGTGTGCCCTTCAGGAGCAGTTTGGCCAGCGCCGGGGGCTCGTTGGGAAGACCGAGGGCTCGTGCGAAGTCGTTTCCGCGGCCGGCGGGGACGATTCCGAGGACGGCGTCGGTGCCGCTGAGGGCGCCGCCGACGCAGCCCACTATTCCGTCGCCGCCGACGGCGAGGACGATGTGCCCCTGCTCGGCTGCCTTCAGCGCGATTTCCCGCGCGTGTTCCAAGCTGTGGCTGTACTGCGTGTCGAGCTGCGCTCCCGCTTGCCGGAGCAGGCGGGCCAGCGGGAGCAGGGCTGCTGTTCCGGTGGCGCCCCCGGCGGTGGGGTTGACGACCGCTGTGAACTGTCGCATGAGAGTGCCTCCGAAAGGCATGAGTGACCAGTCAGCGGATGGGAAGCAGGATGCCGGGGTTGAGGATGCCCGCGGGGTCGAGGGCCGCCTTGACGGCCTGCAGGACGTGCACCCCGAGCGGGCCGATCTCCTGGGTGTACCAGTCGCGATGATCGGTCCCCACGCCGTGGTGGTGAGTGATGGTGCCGCCGGCCGTGAGGATGGCGTCGTTGGCGGCGCGCTTGGCCGGTGCCCAGTGGGCGACCGGATCCTCGCCCTGGGCCGAGACCACGGTGAAGTAGAGGGACGCGCCGGTCTCGTAGACGTGGGAGATGTGGCACATGACGAGCGGCGGGGTTCCCGCCGCGGTCAGGGTGTCGTTGAGCGCCTTGCGCACGGCTTCGTAGAGGGCCGGGATGCGGGACCAGAAGGCCGCGGTCTCCAGGGTCTCGGCGAACGCACCCGCGTCGAGCAGCGAGTCGCGGAGGTAGGGCGCGGAGTAGCGGCCATGGGCCCACTTCTCGCCGGCCGCGTCCACGAGTTCGCCTCCGCAGGAGCGCAGGACGGCGGCTGCCTGGGCGCGCCTGTTCTCCGTGTCCTCGGCGGTGCCCTCGTACCCGGCGACGGCCATGACGCCGGCGGGCTGGGCGGCGGCCGGCTGTCCGCCGATGCTGTCCGGCTGAGCCAGTCCGACCAGCGTCTCCGTCTCGTCCGAGAGGCGCAGCACGGTGGGCAGCGGGCCGTCCTGGGCGAGTCGGCGCAGTGCGGTTGCGCCGGCCTCGAAGGTGGCGAATCTCCAGCCCTCGTACACCTTGACCACGGGGACCGGTCGGATGCGTACGGTCACCGAGGTGATGACGCCGAACGCGCCCTCGGAACCCAGGATCAGCTGGCGGAGGTCCGGGCCGGCGGCGGACCGGGGCGCACGGCCCACTTCCAGGGTGCCTTCAGGCGTGGCCACCGTCAGGCCCAGCACCATCTCGTCGAACCGGCCGTAGCCGGCCGACGCCTGCCCGCTGGAGCGGGCCGCGGCGAATCCACCGATGGTCGCCCACTCGTAGGACTGCGGGAAATGCCCCAGGGTGAAGCCGTGTGCGGCGAGCAGTGCCTCCGCCTGCGGTGCGCGGAGCCCGGACTGCAGGGTCGCGGTGCGGGAGACCTCGTCGACGGAGACCAGGCCGTCCAGGCGGCGCAGGTCCAGCGCGACGAAGGGGCCCGGTCCGGTGGGAGCAAGTCCACCGACCACCGATGTGCCGCCGCCGAAGGGGACCACCGCCACGCCGTGCTCGGCGCAGACCCGCAGAACGTCGAGGACGTCCTGGTGGGATCCCGGCAGCAGCACGGCATCCGGTAGGTCGTCGACCTCGCCGGCGCGGATCCGCAGGAGGTCGGGGGTGGACTTGCCACGGGTGTGCCGGATCCGGGTCTCCGCGTCGGTCCGCAGCTGGGCCGGGTCGCCGAGGCAGTCGGCGAGAGCCCGGCGGGCCTCGGCACCGAGGCCGGACTCCGGCACGACGATGTCGCCGAGCACGGTTGCCTCGGTGCTTCGAGGCTTGACGCCGAGCAGGTCTCGCAGCAGGCCGAGCGCTGAGTCGGGCAGCGGTGCCGCCTTGGCCGGGTCGCCCCAGCCACTCCACAACATGTCCACCATCAGTGCTTCCTTACCGATCGGATCCGCGGGCGCTGTGTTCCTCGGCCCCCGCTGGCATTACACTGTGACAGATGACGCCCATTCGTCACAAGCACTCGGACAGCAGCGCTGTACTCGACGCGGCACGCGACTGCGTTCTGGCCGTCGGCGTTCGCCGGACCACCCTGACCGACGTGGCCCGGCGTGCCGGGGTCTCGCGTATGACGCTGTACCGCAAGTGGCCGGACGTACGGACACTCGTGGGCGACCTGATGACCCGCGAGTGGGTCGCCGTCGCAACGGACGCCCTGCCCGGGCACGACCCCTCGGCTCCCACCCTCGTGCGGCTGGTCGACGGCCTGACGGCCGGCGTACGGGCGTTCCGCGCCCATCCGCTCTTCCACAAGATCATCGACGTCGATCCCGAACTGCTGCTCCCGTATGTGCTCGACCGCCGGGGGGCCAGTCAGGACGCACTGCTGGAGCTCCTCGTCGCGGCCCTGCGGGAAGGGCACGCCGACGGATCCGTCCGTGCGGACCACCCGGTCCGGCAGGCCCGTTCCCTGCTGCTCATCGCCCAGGCCTTCACACTTTCGTTGCGCACGATGTCCGACGAGACCGACCCCGACCTGACCGCGGCAGCTTTCGACGATGAACTGCGGACGATCCTGGAGAGGACCCTCACGCCATGAGCTCCCACCCGCTGCCCCGTCCGGCCCGAGCCTCCTCCTCCCTGAACGCCGGGCGCCGATCCCGGGAACTGGCCGAGGTCGCCGACGGCATGAAAGTCGACGTCCTGGTCGTCGGGCTCGGTGCGACCGGCGCCGGCGTCGCCCTCGACGCTGCGTCCCGCGGCCTGTCGGTGGCCGCGATCGACGCCCACGACCTCGCTTTCGGGACATCCCGGTGGAGCTCGAAGCTGATCCACGGCGGCCTGCGCTACCTCGCCTCCGGCCAGCTGGACGTGGCCTACGAAAGCGCGGTCGAGCGGGGGGTGCTGATGGAGCGCACCGCCCCGCACCTCGTCCATGCCCAGCCCTTCGTTCTGCCGCTGACACCGTTGGTCACACGGCAGCAGGCCGCACTGACCTGGGCCGGATTCAGAGCGGGCGACCTGCTCCGCGCATCGGCCGGCACCTCCCGCCGCGCCCTGCCCGCCCCCCGCCATCTGTCCGCGGTGGAGACCCGGCATCTCGCCCCCGCTCTGCGCCAGTCCGGGCTGCGGGGCGGACTTCTGTCCTGGGACGGCCAACTGAGCGACGACGCCCGGTTGGTGACCGCTCTCGCCCGCACCGCCGCGACCCGCGGCGCAAGGATCCTGACCCGTGTCCGTGCGCTGGAGCTCACCGGCGCCGGAGCCAGGGTGCGGGACGAACTGACCGGTGAGGAAACGCAGATACGGGCCCGCGCCGTGATCAACGCGGCAGGAGTATGGGCAGGCGGTCTCGTCGAGGAGGTACGACTGCGCCCGTCCCGCGGAACCCATCTCGTGCTGCGATCCCAGGACCTCGGCATGATGACCGCCGGGATGCACATCCCGATTCCCGGCGAGAGCAACCGCTTCGCCCTCGTGCTGCCGCAGGGCGACGGACGCGTCTACGTCGGACTGACCGACGAGCCCATCGAGGGACCGGTTCCGGATGTCCCGGACGTGCCCGAGACGGACGTCGGCTTCCTGCTCGACGTCCTGGGATCAGCTCTCGAGGTGTCCCTCGACCGTACGCATGTCGTGGGCGCGTTCGCCGGCCTGCGTCCGCTGCTCGACATCACCACCTCGGAGCCGGGCTCCCACGGACCGGATCGCACCGCCGACATCTCCCGCCGACACGCGGTGCTGACCTCGCCCCAGGGCGTCACGACGATCGTCGGCGGCAAGCTCACCACGTACCGGCGGATGGCCCAGGACGCGGTGGACGCCGCCGTCATCACCCGCCGCCTCGCCGCCGGACCGTGCCGCACCGCATCCATTCCGCTGGTCGGAGCGGCGCCGCCGCGAACCCTGACGACGCTCGACGCCCCCGCCCGCCTGATCGAGCGCTACGGAATCGAGGCACCGGCGGTCCACGCCCTGGGCGCCGCTGAACCCGAACTCCGCACCCCCGTCGCCCCCGGCCACACCGTCACAGCAGCCGAGTTGGTCTGGGCGGTGCTCCACGAAGGAGCACTGGACGCGTCCGACCTCCTGGATCGCCGTACTCGCACCGGCCTGGTTCCTTCCGACCGGGAGGCGGCCATGGGCGCGGCGAACGAAGCACTCGCCAGGGGCAACGCGCCGGATCGGCTCTCCACCTGAGGGTCGGTCACCACGGGCCTGGGCGTGGACTCACGCGCAGGTGTCGTGGACGGGCGAGCACGCGGGGGGACGCGCCCGGCCAATTCGTGGCGACTACTATGAGGTATCAGTCGATCACAAGAGGTAATGGAGGCGGCGTGATGCTGGGTCTGGTTCCTGGAGCGAAAGCCGAGTCAGGGATGCGCAGCCTGGGGCTCGATGAGATCGCCTCGCGGCCCACGGCTCTCAAGTGCATGGGCCGCAGCTACAGTGCCGCACGGTCCGACGGTGCGGTGGTCATCCAGGACGTCACCGACATCACGCGTCCGCTCCCTCTGGGTAGAGCCGAACCCCGCTCGGGAAATCTGTGGAGCGTCCGCACTCCCCGGGGCCTGTTGGCCGCCTGCACCGATGAGACCCTGCACGCGATCGCGGCGCTGAGGGAAGCCAACTGGCCGCCCCGTGACCCCTGTCCGCAAGGGGGTCGGGGGTTGGGAACCGTCTAGCGGAGGCTGTGTTCTGCAGCCTCAGCCCGTGCTGTCCGCGCGGTCCGCTCAGTGCGCGCGGTGTCAGTGCGGGCGGTGTCAGTGCGGGCGGTGTCAGTGCGCGCAGAGTCAGTGCGCGCGGTGAAGGAAGGCGTCCACGAGCCGGTCGGTGAAGGCGCGGTCGATCGGTTCGCCGGCCACCAGGAAGCGGTAGTAGACGGGGCCCACGATTTGGTCCGTCTCGGCTGCGACGTCCAGGCCGGCGGGCAGGTCGCCGCGGTCCACGGCGCGGTCCAGGGGGAGGCGGTCGCGGCGGCGCTGTTCGTCCAGGTACCGGCCCTGGAGGTCGGCGGCGAAGACCGGGTCGAGTTGTGCCTGGGCCATCAGTGCCTTGAGGACGGCTCCGGAATCGGACCGGCTGAGGAAAGCGGCGAGCCAGCTCAGGTGGTCGCGCAGATCGCGGGCGACGTCGCCGTGGTCCGGCGGGGCGGGTTCCTCGGTCACGTCCTGGAGGAAAGCCTCCATGAGGATGTCGGTCTTGGTGTTCCACCAGCGGTAGATCGTCTGCTTGGCCACGCCGGCACGCGCCGCGATGCCTTCCACCGTGACGCCCGCGAACCCCTTCTCGGCGAGCAGGTCGTCGACCGCTTCCAGTACCGACTGCCGGGCCTTCGCGCTCCTCCCGTGACGGTTCCCGTGGTGGCCCCGGCCCGCGGTGCCGACGGAGCTGTCCGGTGCGGCGCCCTTTGCAACTCGGCCCGCCAGGTCATTGCCCGTCAGGTCATTGCCCGCCACGCCACTGCTCGTCACGACGGTGTCCTCCTCGGCGGTGCTCTCCTCGGCGGTTTCTGCCGAACCTGCTGTGCCGCCTGTGCTTCGCCCCAGGATAGACCTCGCCCTAGACGCAACGCAACGGTGCGTCTAGCCTAGAACCATGACGCACACCAGCACCCTTACCGACCCCCGTGTCGAGGCCGCCCTGCGCCGGATGTTCGCGGAGGCGGCGCAGGACGACGCGACCGTGGCCCGCATCATGGCCGGGCGGCACGGCGACCGCGGATGGCCGACACCGCAGGAGCACGCCGACGCCGTGGCCGAGGTCTACATGCCGATCTCCGCAGCGGGTGGCCAACTGCTCTACAACCTGGTCAGGGCGATCCGGCCGGCCACCGTCGTCGAGTTCGGCATGTCCTTCGGGATCTCCACGCTGTACTTGGCGGCCGCAGTCCGGGACAACGGCACCGGGCGCGTCGTCACCACGGAACTGAGCGAGGCCAAGATCGCGGCAGCTCGCCTCACCTTCTCCGGGACCGGCCTGGAGGACGTGGTGACCGTGCTGGAGGGCGACGCCCGCGACACCCTCGGCCGGCTCGGCGTCCCCGCCGACTTCGTCCTGCTCGACGGCTGGAAGGACCTCTGTCTTCCCGTACTGGGGCTACTGGAACCGCACTTGAAGCCCGGCACCCTCGTCGTGGCCGATGACGTCGACCTGCCCGCCCTGGGCCCGTACCTGGAGTACGTGCGCACGCCGGCGAACGGCTACCAGAGCGTGACCTTCCCCGTCGAGGACGGCATGGAGATCAGCTGCCGCCTCTGAACGGCGGTTGAGCGGACAACCACCGGGCCGATAGCCGCCGGCGGTACCCCGCTGTCATCATCACGTCCCACGGGACGGATCATGGTCCCGGCCAACGGAATCCGCCGAACCGGGCCCCGTACAGGCCGAACCCGGCCCCTGCACAGGCCGACCCGGGCCCCGTACAGGCCGACCCGCTCACCGGGTGATCGCGGCGCTCACCCGTTCCGCCGCGATCCCGCGGTGGGCCGATCCCGAGAGGAGGAGACCGAGGATGTGTGCCGCCTGCGGAATCTCCACCCACATATCCGAGCGGGAAGCGACCGCGCCCGACGCGGAGCTCGCCGTACCGTCGCTTGCAGCACCATCGG
Source organism: Streptomyces sp. H39-C1 (assembly GCF_027158125.1). Taxonomy (NCBI): domain Bacteria; kingdom Bacillati; phylum Actinomycetota; class Actinomycetes; order Kitasatosporales; family Streptomycetaceae; genus Streptomyces; species Streptomyces sp. H39-C1. The sequence continues at coordinate 36,667 of NZ_JAPVLS010000022.1, read as the reverse complement.
TCGCGGCACCACCACCCCCGGCGAACACGTCCCGCCGGTTCGCCGCCCTGCGCAACCGTGACTGCCGGCCCTACCTCCTCGGCTCGATGCTGGCGATGATGGCCGACAACATCGAACACGTCATCACGTACTGGGTGCTCTGGCAGACGTTCCACTCACCGGCGCTGACCGGCTTTCAGGTGATCAGCCACTGGGTGCCGTTCCTGCTGCTCTCGATGTGGTTCGGCTCGCTGGCCGACCGCTACGACTGCCGCCGCGTCATCCAGGTGGCCCAGGTGGTCTTCATGGGCGTCTCCGCCGCCTGGGGAATCCTGTTCCTCACCGGCACGCTGCACATGTGGGAGGCGTGCGTGCTGCTCGTCCTGCACGGCCTGGCCGGATCACTGTGGGGTCCGGGCGAGCAGTTGATGCTCCACGACTTCGTCGGCCCGTCGGAACTGCCCAGTGCGGTGCGCCTGAACGCGACGTTCCGCAGCCTGGGTGTGCTGTTCGGGCCGGTGATCGGGTCGGCGTTGCTGCTGGGGCTCGGCCCGACCGCCGGCATCTTCGCCAACATCGCCTTCTACCTGCCGCTCACGCTCTTCCTCTTCCGCACCAAGTTCACCGGCCACACCCGGGACCGGCACAGCCGCCCCCGGGTCGGAGCCCTCGAATCACTGCGTGTACTCCGGGAAGTCGGATCCAACCCCACCCTGGTCAGCATGATCATCCTGGCCGGCCTGGGCTCGTTCTTCGTCGGCTCGTCCATACAGTCCTCAATGCCGATCTTCGCCCACGACCTGGGGGCCGGCGGCGCGGGCACCGCCTACGGTGTCCTGCTCTTCGCCAACGGCGCCGGCGGCGTCATCGGCGGCATCGTGCTGGAAGCCACCGGCTGGGTCAGGCCCCGTGTGGCCGCCGCCGTCCTCAGCACCGTCCTCTACAGCGTGACCAGCATCCTCTTCGCGCTCACCACCAGCTACCCCCTCGCCCTGGCGCTCCTGTTGGTCGGCGGCGTCGCCAACCTCGCCTCGATGTCGATCGGCCAGACCGTCGTTCAACTGCTCGCACCGGCCGCCGACCGCGGCCGGGTCCTCGGCGTCTACGGCATGTCCGCGAACGGCCTGCGCGCCGGCAGCGGCTTCACCGTCGGCCTCCTGGGCGCCGTCATCGGCGTCCGCACGTCACTGGCGTACAGCGCCACCGCACTGTGCCTCGGCACAGCCGCCGCCGGACTCCACGCACTGCGCGCACCGCGCACATCGGGTGGACGCGCTACCGCGCACGAGGACCACAGCGAGACCGCGCCACGTCCGTGACGTCTCTCGGTGTTTCATCCTTGATTCCACCGTTTTCGCCGCCAGACTGAGGCCATCGGACAGCCGAGCGCGACGACGACCAAGAGGTGCCCATGGCCCTGTTCACCTGGATTCGGGCCGCGTGGCGAAGGGGGTGGCTGCCCGGCGCGGTGGTTCTCCTGCTCCTGCTCATCGTCGCGGTGCTCCAGCTGGACAGTGCTCTCGGGAGGATCGAGGCGCCCGGCTATCCGGCGGCCACCTTGGGCTCGCAATTCCGGATCGACACCCTGTCCGGAGACGTACGCAACGACCGGCGGACGGCCTGGTGCGTGTGGACCCAGGACATCCCGAACGCGGAGGACGCCGCCACCGCCCGCGCAGCGAACGGCGATCCGGGTCCGTTCGACCGGGTGAGCGAGTGCGTGAAGGCCTTCGAGAACGCCTCGGCGCACGACCACATCAAGGCGGGTCCCTTCGGTGCCAAGGCCCGGCTGCTGATGCGGACGTATGTCGTCCTGGACCTTTGCCTGGTTGCTCTGTACACGTTCTTGTTCGTCCGGGTCATGTCGTATCTGCGGCGGATCCCGCCCTCTGTCGCCGATGCGAACGTCTCGACGGCCACCGCACTGGAAAGGGCCACCGCCCGTCCATGGCTGTGGGTGCTGGTGGCGCTACTGGTGGGATCGGAACTCGTCGAGGACGCCTGTCAGTTCGCGCTGTCCCTCAAGTCGTTGACCCCATACCGTATCGATCTCCTCAACGACATCGCGGGCTTCGCGGCGATCGTCAAGTGGGCGGCCGTCTTCCTGGCGGTGCTGCTCCTGGCGATGTTGACCGTCCACAGCAGGGTCTGCCGGGGCTGGTATCGCTGGAAGGACGTGGTCCCGGTCCGCCTCCAGTTGGCCGTCACGGCCGTCCTGCTGATCCTGTTGACCGGGGCGGGCACCGACCAGGTGCAGGACGCCCTGCTCGGCCTGCTGGATCACTGTGGCACCGCGGTGTGGACTCCGGTGGCCGTACTCGTCTTCTCGCTGCTGCTCTGGCGCAGCGTGCACCGCACTGTCCTGACCGATGACGAGGGCCGGCCGCCCGTGCGCCAGCTGACCATCCTGGTCCTTGCCTTCGCCCTGGCCTGTCTGGGCTTGCTCCTGGGGGCGAGTTGGCACAGGCTGTGGGCCCCGGCAGCCCTGCTCGGGTTGGTCTTCGTCCTGTCTCTGCTGGCGGGTGCGAGGCTGCGGCGGCCCAGCGGCGGTGAGCCCGGGCTCACCGCCGCGAGAGCGGACGCGGACGACCGGGCCGGGATCCCCGAAGGCGAACGGCGGGACGCACTGCGGCGAACGGCCCGCCGCGTTGCTGCACTACCGTTCGTCGTTCTCGGGGTGTTCGCCGTTCGGGCGGCCGTGGCCACCGCGGTGGTCGGCCCGCGCCGCTCTGCCGCGATCGCGCTGATCGTGGTCGGCGCGGGGAGCGTCGTGCTCGGCATCGCGATGCCGAGCATCCTGAACGGGTTCGAGGGCGGAAACCAAGGCTGGGCCCAACCGCCTGACGCGGGCAACGGCCGGTCAGGACTGTACTTCCTGCTCGCTGGAGGGTGCGCGGTCTTCGCGGTGGTGTGCCTCTCCACGCTGACCTGGGGACGGAGCGGGTTCCTGCCCTCCCATGTCGGACCCCTCGCGGTCGTGACACTCTTCCTGAGTCTCGCGCTGGTCGTGCTGAACGAAATGCAGCGCTGGGCGGAGCTGAACACGCCGGTGGCCGGGTTCCGGGCCCTCGGCCTGTCCCGCACTCCGGCCTTCACCCTCCTCCTCGCCTGGTTCGTGCTCGCCGCAGTCCTCGACACGACGGGCAACCACGATGTGCGGGTGAGAGAAAGCAGGGCCCCGCTGGCCCCCTCGCGGGAATTGGCCGGACAGTTCGAGAAGTGGCTGGCCGCCAACTGCGCGAACGCCCCGCAGGCAGGCCGTCTGCCGCTGGTGGTCGTTGCCGCGTCCGGCGGCGGCATCCGCGCCGCGTACTGGACGAGCGGGGTTCTGGACAAGCTGTTCCCGCCGACGCCGGTCGAGCCGCCCAAGGGCTCCGGGTGCGCCCGGACGGACGGCCGCGCGCCGGTGTTCGCGGTCAGCGGCATCTCCGGCGGAAGCCTCGGCGCGGTCTCCTGGCTGTCCCGCCCCCGGAAGGCCGACCCCCACAGTCACGAGCGGGTCTTCGGCACCGACCACCTCTCCGGGGCGCTGGCCTGGATGACGTTCGTGGACCTGCCGCGCTCGTTCATCGGATTCCCCGGCAAGGACCGGGCTGCCGTGATGGAGGAGTCCTGGGAGCGCAGCCAGGGGGAGCTGGCAGGCTCCTTCTACGCCACCTGGCAGCAGCCGGGGACCGCCTGGACCCCGCTCGCCCTCCTCAACGGCACGGCCGTCGAGAGCGGTTGCCGGGTCCTCACGGCCCCCGTCCAGCTGGGGGCCTTCGACCGGCCGATCGGTCCGACCTCCTGCACCCGGCGCCCTGAGGAAACCAGCTCCAGCGACCTGAGTCCCGGCGAGCGGAACGATGGCGGGCCCACCCTCATCGATGTCCGAGGTGGATTCCTCTGCGCCCCGCAGGAGATCAACCGCTCCACCGCGGCGATGCTGTCGGCACGCTTTCCGTACATCACTCCTTCCGGCCGGCTCACCGCCGGAAAATGTGGGACGGATGCCTCGATGTCGGTGGTCGACGGCGGCTACGTGGAGGGCACCGGCAGCCTGACGGCCATCGACCTCCATCAGGAGCTCAAGGAGCTGGTGGACTGCGGCAACGCGATGGTGTACCACCAGAGGAAGCCCGCTGCCTGCCCGTTGAGCGCACCGCCGGCCCACAAGGTCAGGCTGGTGTTCGTACAGATCGACAACGGCTACAACAGCGTGGCCGCAACGGCGGCGCCCGGACGCCCCCATGAGTTGTCGGTCCCTGTCCAGAGCCTGCGGCAGGCCGCCGCCACCAAGGACGCGAACGCCCGCCAGCGTGTCTACGAGGCCTTCGGCTGCCGCAACTACCTGCGGTTCGCGAATGTCCGGGGCCCCGGAGCTCAGGCTCCGCTCGGATGGGTGATGTCCTTGACCGCCCGTGCGGACCTCGACCGGCAGCTGAAGACCGTGGCGGATTCCGGAGGGGGTGCGCACACGCTGGCGGGACGCCTCCGGGCAGCGGATGCCCGTTGCCCGGAGGGTGATTGAGAGGCGGCTTCGACGATGTCGCAGGGTCGCAGTGCCGGGCCGCGCGGTGGGAGCCGGTCAGGCGGGGACCAAGGCGGACCAGCGGATCCGGGTGGCGCACAGGGAGACCAGTGCCGCCGAGACGGCGATGGCGCCCATGCCCCACGTCAGACTGCTGCCGCTCGCGATGAAGCCGATCACGGGCGGTCCGGCCAGCAGGCCGATCGTCCCCATCGCGGCGACCAGGGCCAACGCGTCCGGCCCCTGCCGGGCCGCGGCGACGTAGACGCACGGTGTGACGGCCGCGACGCCCAGGCCCACGCAGGCGAACCCCAGGAGCGCGGGGAGCACACCGCCGGCCAGCAGGGCGACCGCCAGGCCGGCGCCCGCAAGTGCGCTGCCGGCCACGACGATCCGTCCGTCGCCCCAGCGGGCGCGCCAGCCGTCGGCGAAGATCCGGGCGAGCACCATCATTCCGGAGACCACGGCGATCCCCAGCGGTGTCACCTTCGGTCCCGCCTCGGCGATGTCCTTCAGGTAGAGGGAGGACCAGTCGTTCATCGCACCTTCGGTCACGGTGCCGAACACCATGGCGAGGCCCATCCAGATGGTCACCCGGGTCGGCAGGACCAGCCGGCGCTTCGGCTGCTCCTCTTGCTCCGACGCGGAGTCCGCCGCCTGCTCCGCCGCCTTCTCCGGCGTGGCGTCCGGCTGCTGGTCCTGCGGCAGCAGCCCGGACTGCGTCAGGCCCACCGCGAGCAGCAACAGCAGGACGGCCGCCGTGAAGTGCACCGCCAAGGACGAGGTGAACAGGTTCACGCCGACGGCGAGCAGCGCCGCGGAGAGCGAGCCCGCGCTGAACGTGGCATGGAACCTGGCCATCACGGTCCGCCCGTACTGGACTTCGAGCGCGGCTCCCTGCGCGTTCATCGCGACGTTGAGGAAGCCCACCGCCACGCCGTCGAGGCAGATGACCAGCAGGGTGACCGGGTAGTTCGGCGTCACCGCCAGGACCAGCAGGATCAGGCCCAGGGCGAGGGCGGACAGCAGCGACACCAGCCGGGAGCCCAGCCGCTTCATCGCCGGCGGAACCAGCGGGAACGAGATCACCGCCCCCGCACCACCTGCCATCAGCAGCAGGCCGACCTGCGCCGCGCTCAGGTCGAGGTCCGTCTTCAGCGCGGGCAGCCGTGAGACCCAGGTGGCGTACTGGAACCCGAGAAAGAGGAACAGCGCCGCGATGGCCAACTGCGCTCTGCGGAAGGGGTCGTGCATGCGAATCATGAGTGAATCAGCCTACTTCGTCCGACGATGGTGATCCGCGCGGCGGATCCGCTGGGTACTTCTGTCCCGGTCCTGGGCGCGCTCTACAGCGCCTTGGACATGTAGACGGCCTCCGTGCCGTAGCTCTCGGGGAGGCCGACCTCCGCGTGGGCGGCGTAGCCGAGGCGACGCCAGAGGACATGGCTGCGCTGGACGGCCACCATGGAGATCCGGTCGAATCCCTGCGACCGCGCCTCCTGCTCGATCTGGCGCACGAAGTGCGGTGACAGGCCCCTGGCGCGGAGTGCCTCGGTGATCACGAAGTCGTGCGCGTGCAGATTCGCCGACTTGTGGTCGGATGCTTCTGCCGACGTGAGGTCCGGGCACTGGCCCGGCGGGTAGGGGAGGGCCAGCAGATAGCCCCCGAACTGCCCGTCGTGCTCGAGTACGAAGCAGGTGGTGGGTGATACGCGGCCCCTGGACCGCAGCACCTCCCGTCCTTCGGACAGACCGCTCTCGGCGTAGGCGCGCGCTTCCAGCGCCACGACCTCGTCCCAGTCGGTGTCTGCCAGCCGGCGGAGGCGGATGGTGTCGTCGGCCACTCGTCAGGCCCTTCCGATGGATGGACCGTTGGATGGAGCGATGGTTTGACCGATGGCCCTGCTCGCCGCCACCAGTGGACGCCACGCGTCGATCAACAGCGCGAAGTGCTCCATGTCGACCTGGGCCCGGTCGAGCAGGTCCTGCCGCAGCGGCATCAGATGATCGGCGAACTCGGCGTACCTGCCGCCGAGTTGACGGTAGCGGCGGTCGATGACATCCAGCCGCCGGATGTTCTCCGCACGGTCCTCGCTGGTGGATCGCCGCACGAAGCCGGCGATCGTGTCGGCCCGCACATGGTGCTGCGGGTCGAGCAGTGCCGGACCGGCTTCCTCGAGGTCGAAGTAGACGGGATGGAGGTAGAGCATCGACAGCAGGAACTTCACGAACCGCATCTGGTAGGCGGTGAATCCGCTGTCGGTCCGCCGCTCCGCGGTGTAGAAGTTGACGATGTGGCGGTTGTGCACGACTGCGGGCAGCGGGGCGTGGCGGACGACGTGCAGCAGGAAGTAGTCACTGCCGATGGTGTCGGTCGCGGGCGGCAGCGGGACGCGCTCGTACAGCTCGCGGTCGAAGCCGATGTTGCACATGTCCAACCGCCAGATGTCCGGGACGTCCAGCACCGACCGGTCGACGCTGAACGGCTCGGTGCCGGCGCCGATGAACGACTCCTGGACCAGGCCCTGAACCTCCTCCGCCGGCCACTCGGGTGGCGCCCACAGGCTGACCACGTCGTGGTAGATCCCGGGGTCGGCCTCCTTGATCTCGCTGACGTCGACCGACAGTTCACCCACGAACGAGCCACCGACCATCGATACCGGCTTTCGGCCGTGCACCGGGTCCAGAGTGTTCTCGGTGACGCCGTCGGCCGCGTCGGCTCCCGTTCTTCCGAGTGAGAGCAGCTCGTGGTGGACCGGGAAGACCGGCGTGCCGTCCAGGGTCTGGTAGCCGCTGTCCGAGTCCCGGCGGTGGATCGACTCGCAGCCGAGTGCGGCGGCGAGCAGGAAGGCCCGGTTGGTGCAGGCTCCGTAGGAGACGGCGTCCGGCAGCATCAGGTCGAGCAGCAGCTCGGGTTCGGCATGACCGGAGCGCTCGATCACCTCCCGCAGGAAGTCACGCTGCCGCCCCTCGTCGAGGTGGTGCACGATCACGTTCGGCACCGCGGGGAGCTCGTCGACGGCCTTTGCGTGATCGGCGAACGTCGAGACCTCGGAGGAGTCGAGGATCAGCAGGTGGACCTCGACGCCGAACTCCCCGGCGGCGTCGGCGGCCTCCTCGCCGACGTCCGCGATGGCCGGGGTGCAGGCCCGGTTGGTGGGAAGGGTCAGGCAGATCCTGCGCAGAGCGGTACGACGACTCACTGTGCGGACTCCGCTCCGTGCCGGGCGGTTCCGTGACCTGAGGTTCCGTGCCCTGAGGTTCCGCGATCTGACGTTGCGTGCCCGGAGGTTCCGTGCCAGGAGGTGAGGCCCAGCAGCTTCTCTCCGAGTTCGTTGAGTTCGGCGGCCTTGTACCGGAGCGACTCGTGCGTGACGGCGTCGCCGACCAGGGTTCCGTTCCAGTCCGGAGTGCTGAGGGTCTCCCAGGAGCTGATCCGGGAGCGGCGTATCTGCTCGCTCTCCTCCAGGGCGGGCATCATCGAGACGTACTGGACCGCCCGGACGCCGCGTTCTGAGGTGTTGCGGGCGACGCCGTGCGCCAGGGCGCCGTTCCAGATCAGCAGGTCGCCGACGGACAACTCCGGTCGGACCACGGGGTATTCGTCCCGGTCGACGGCGGGCCGGATCGGATCGCGGCCGGCCGGCTGGCCGAGCTTCCACTCGTCGAACCGGCGGAACAGCTCGGGGTTGCACTGGAAGCCGCCGTGGTCCGGCTGGGTGTCGGTGAGCGCGATGATGCCCTGGACCCGCTGCGGTATGACACCGAGCGTGCTGTCGATGTCCCAGTGGAGTTCGATGTCGAAGCCCTCTTCGGTGGGTTCGATGAGCGCGCGGTCGCGGTTCTTGATGTTGGGCGGGTTGAGGTTGAGACGGTCGAGGGTGACCCAGAGCTCCTCGCAGTCCCACACGTCGGCGAAGGCGTCGTAGACGCGCTGGGTCTGCCGGCTGTCCCAGATCAGCTGGTGGTGGTACGCCTCGACGAAGCCGTAGACGTGCAGATGGCGGTCCAGCTCGTCACGGTAGGGCCGCTGCTCGTACCAGCTGTCCGGACGGTGCGGGTCGAGGCCCTGGAAGTCCCAGGCGAAGTCCAGCAGGCGGCTGGCGGACTCGGCGGGGATCGCCTCCTTGACCACGACATACCCGTAGGTCCGCCAGAAGGCGAAGTCCGCTTCGGAGAGCACGCGCAGGGGCTGCTCCTTACGGAGGTCCCTGAGCGGGGTCGGCGCCAGGTACGTCTCACCGTCCGCACTGAAATACGGGCGGCGGGAGGCGGCTCGGTGAAGATGCTGATCGGGGGCGGGCATGTATGAACTCCAGAAACCGGGTGGGTCAGGTGGGTGTAGGGCACGCGCACTCCGCGCCGGTGACGGCGAACAGTGCGAGCGTGCCCGCGGGGGATCAGGCCGGCGGACTCGCCTCGTCGTCCGTCACCGCGGACTCGCCTCGTCATCCCTCGCCGCGGGTCTTTCGGGCTCACCGGACGTCCAACCGCACGGCAGCGGATCGAAGCCGTTGAACCCCTGGGTCATGTAACTGGTCGCGTAGGCGCCGCTGGAGAGGATCCACACCGGATCTCCGGAGGCGACCGCCCTCGGCACCTGGACACGACTGTGTTCCTGGGCGTAGGCGTCGTCGCTGTCACAGCTGGGGCCCGCGACGACGGCCGGAACGTACTCCCCGTCCGGGTGGGACGGAAAGACCAGCCGGTACTGCAGCTCGTCCATCTCGTAGAGGCCGTTGAACTTCCCGCAGCTCAGGTAGAGCCAGTACTCGCGGCCGCCGTCGAGCTGCCGGCGCGACGTCAGGCGCAGGACGTGCGCCTTGATCGCGCCCTGGTCGGCGACCAGGTAGCGGCCCGGCTCCATGACGAAGTCCAGCTCGGAGCCCGAGATCTCCCGCAGCCGCTGCATGCCCTCCCGGATCACCACGAACATCTTGTCCAGCGGCGGGTCGAGCGGGTTGCCCCGCCGGTCCAGATAGCCGAGGGCGGGCAGGCCGCCGCCGAGGTTGACGTGGTCCAGCACGATGCCGCTCTGCCGCAGGCTCACCAGCAGGTCGCCGAGGTGATCGAAGGCTTCCCGCCAGGCGCCGGACGTCATCTGCTGCGAGCCGACGTGCACCGACAGGCCGGCCGGCGTCAGGCCGGCCGCCCGCGCGGCTTCCAGGACGAGCACCGCATCGTCGGCTGAGCAACCGAACTTCCGGCTGAGCCCCCAGAGCGCACCCTCCCCGGTGGTGGCCAGCCGGCAGAACACCCGGGCGCCGGGAGCGTGGGCTGCGATTGCGGCAACGTCCTCCAGGCTGTCCGTGGCGAAGTCCCTGACACCCAGGCGGTACGCCTCCGCGATGTTCCGGTCGGACTTGACGGTGTTGCCGTAGTGGATCCGACCCGGCGGCAGGCCGGTCCTGACCGCCTGGGCGATCTCGTTGGGGCTCGCGGCATCGAAGCCGGCACCCTGGGCCACCAGATGGGCCAACACCTCGTCGACGGGGCACGCCTTCATGGCGAACCGGATGTCGACACCCGGCAGTTCCTCGGTCAGGGACCTGTACCGCTCGCCGATCCCGGCGAGGTCGAAGATGATCCGGTCCTCGGACGCGGTGGCGAGGGCGGCACGCAGAGCTGCGCTGATCGGGGCCGGTCCCGTGCTGCTCATCGCTGCACCCGGCCGATGCCCGTGGCTCCGGTGCTCGTGGCTCCGGCCGTCCGGGCCGGTGGTCCAGCCCCTCGGATTCCGCTCGCCGCCAGGACGCGACATGCTCTCGTTCCCTGCGGAGGCAGACACCTGCGCAAGGTCCCGGACCGCCGCCTGGACGGCTTTCTTGGGGCAAGTGCGCGCGATGCCCTGCGGGAGGGGTGGAGGTGGTATCGGTCGGACTCGGTCATGCGGTCCTTCCAGGCTCGGATCTTCGGTGGCGGGGCGGATCGAGGGCACAGCGAATCCAGGATTGGCTGCCGACAGGCAGCTCGCTGCGGGCGTGTTGGTTTCACTACCTTCATGGGCCCGCGGAGCTCATGGCGGTCGGAGGGCGGCGGACCGCACCCCTCGCGAGGATGAACACGCGCACGGACCCTGGGCACAACATTGGACTAGACCAGCTTGGGGAGTCAACCCTTTCCAGTCGACAACTCGCCTCCACGGACGCCAATCCGCATTTAACTCGCGGGCGCTGGCCGAGACTTGACGCTGCGTTATGTCTGCTGGTCAGTCGGTTAGCACGATGGGTGTCATCCAGGCGTTACCGCCCCACCCGATCCTGCTGCGGATCGGTCGCCGCTTCGGGCGGGGTCGGCCGTGGACGGGCCGATCGGGACCGGTTCTCGCCGCACGGCTGAGCTCCTCCGACGCCGGCGGCGCGGCCGGCCAGGCAAGTCCGGAGATATTTCACCATGTCGCTTTGGTGCACCCCGCGAACCCCTAATGTCCTCAATGGAGCGGGAAGTGGAAAATTCCGCGAGGGGGCTGAGTGGACACGACCTTACTGATCACGCTGGGCGCCGGTGGCGGATCGCTGCGCGGCCTGGTCGACGCGTACAGCCAGACGATCGCCTGGCAGACCGCGCGCCGCGAGCAGCGCAAGGCCTCTTCCGAACTCAGCCCCGATCCGGTCCTCGACCCGACGCCCGAGGTCGTGCCACGCCCCCTGCCCCGTTTCGCCGAGTACTTCGACCCGGTGCCCGATGCGGTCGCGATCGCCTGTCACATGGTGCTGGGCGCCGCCTGCGCCGCGATGTTCGGGCTGACGGGGCAGATCACCGGCGCCTACGCGGCGGTCGCGGTCGGGCTCTCCGCCCCCGCCCTGCTGACGCAGTTGGGCCAGGTGCAGAGCGTCAACGACGCGGTCGCCGGGCCGCAGCGGACGGCCCTTGAGCCGGATCGTCCACAGCTGGCCGGTGTCCCGGACGAGGGACCGCGGCAGGAGCGCACTCCTTGACGGCCGAGGGAAGCAGGGGAAGTACCGGCAAGCGCACGGCCGCCGCCGTGTTGGGCCGGAACCACCGGGGCGCCGCCACGGCAGGGCCCCGGCCGCACGGCGGCTACAGCGTCGTCCGTCGTTGCGTCGCCGCGATCCTGGGGATGTCGCTGCCCCTTGCGGAACCCGCACGGCAGCTTCCTGCGCCAGCCGCGGTCCGGGGCCGGGGCCGGGGCCGGGTCCGGGTCGGGCCGGAGGCCACGGGCCGCGACATCTTGCCCACCGTGGTCCTGGCCCCGGGTCCCGCGCACAGGCGTCCCGGTCGTCGGTCCGTCGTCGTGATGCTGGCAAGTGTCGCCACCGCGGCCTGCGTCGCGGTCGGCTTGTCCCTGTCGCCCATCGGCGACTCCGCCCCCCGGGACCCCGAGGACTCCTACCGGCTTCACCAGCAGCTGCCGGCATCGATCCAGGCCAGAGGCTTCATCGTGGTCGGAGTGGATCCCGCACAGCCTCCGTTCGCCTTCACCTCGCAGGGCAGGCTCGTCGGCTTCGACACCGATCTCGCCCAGCTCCTCGGCGCGCAGCTCAGAGTGTCGTTCCGGTTCCTGCGGGCCCCTTCTGCCCAGCTGATCTCCGGGGTCACCGAGGGGCGATACGACGTCGTCATGACGAAGGGCGCCACTGAAGAGCGTCGCAAGTCCGTCACCTTCGTCAATTACCTCAGCTTCGGGTCGTCGATCAGTGTGCCCAAGGACAACCCCCGGAACGTCAGGTCACTCTCTACAGCGTGCGGCAATATTGCCGTCATCGGCGGCAGCACCGGCGCGGAACTCCTCCGGAACAACCGCCCGTCCTGCGCCACGCTCATGCAGTTCGCCGACGCCTCGGCGGCCCTGGCGGCTGTGCACGAAGGCAGGGCGGACGCCGCGATCACCGACTTCCCGTCGGCCGCCCACGCCGCCAAGGGCCCCGGCAGCACGACCGAGATCGCCGGCGAGCAGCTCGCCGTCGGCCCTGCCGGCATGGCGGTCCGACTGAGAGATACCGAGCTCAGCAACACTCTGCTGGACGCCCTTGTCGTCGTCTACAACAACGGGAGCTACTCCAGATTGCTCGAGAAATGGGGCTTGGAGGACGCTTTCCTGACCCCCACGCTGTAAGCCGTGCCGGCTGAATCCAGGAGACCCACGGGACGGCTCTGTCCGCCGACCTGTCGACCCGTCGGCCAGTCCTTCGTCAGGTGGAGCGGCTGCCGGGGATCTTCCACCACAGGAGCCAGGCGCCGGTGCCGTAGAGCAGCAGGTTGATCACCATCTCGCTCGGGACCTCGCTCAAGCCGGTTTCTGTCTCGCCGTGGAACAGCGCCGGCACGACAACTTGCTTGACGGCGAAGTAAAGGGCCAGATCGAACAGGACGAAGACCAGCCAGGCCACTGCCGGGTGCCACCGGGGCCGGGGCACCGCGTTGATGAGTGAGAACGCGCCGGTGATCGCCAGAACCGTGGGCAGGAACTCCGACGGCACCGTGTCGAGATAGTTCCACGGCAGTACGGAGCCGATGGCCCACAACAGCGCCATGCAGCCGATGAAACGCAGCACCACCGCCCCGAAGGGGCTGACCGCCGAGCCTGCCCGGGCCCCGGTCGGTGCTCCGGCGGCGGCCGTCGGCTGGAAGTGGAGGCCAGGGCCGGCGGGCCGCAAGGACTGGGCCGGCGGCCGGCCGCCGACCGACGGTGCGTGGGACGGCTGCGGAGGGAGCCACGCCCCGGCGGGCGCAGGCGCCGCCGAAGACACGACCGCGGTCGGTGTCGGTGTCGGGATCGGAGCAAGCACGGCTGCTCCCGTTCGTGCCACCTCGTCGAGCGCGGAAAGCGCCTGCTCGGCCGTGGGACGGCGGGCCGGGTCCTTCGTCATCAGCGCGGCAAGCAGCGGCTGCAGCGCGCCCGCTCGCACCGGCGGGCGCGGTTCCTTGGTGACGACGGCTATGACGAGCGCACTGAAGGTGTCCCCGTGGAATGCCGGTGCGCCCTCGACGGCGCTGTAGAGCGTTGCGCCCAGCGACCACAGGTCACCTGCGGGGGCCGGCGGCTTGCCTTCCAGCTGCTCGGGGGACATGTAGGCCGGGGTGCCGATGACCGCGCCGGTGCGGGTGAGGGCTGTGGTCGCGTCGGCCATGTGCGCGATGCCGAAGTCGGTGATGATCACCCTGTCGCCCATCAACAGAACGTTGTCCGGCTTGAGGTCACGATGGATGATGCCCGCCGCGTGGGCCAGTTGGAGCGCCTTCAGCATCGCCGCGCCGATCTCGGCGACCCGCTGAACCGGCAGCGCGCCGTCCTGGGCGATCAGCGCCGCCAGCGACGTACCGGTGACGAGTTCCATGACGATGACGGGCGCGCCCTCGTGCTCGACCACGTCGTGCACGGTGATGATCCCGGGGTGGTTGAGCCTCGCCGCGGCGCGCGCCTCGCGCGCCACGCGCTGGAGGAAGTGGTCGCGCTCCCCACTGCTGAGGCCCTGCGGGAGCAGCACCTCCTTCACTGCCACGTCCCGCTCGAGAGCCTTGTCCCGCCCCCGCCACACCCGGCCCATACCGCCCTGACCGATCAGCTCGACAAGCTGGTACCGGCCCCCGATCAGCGCCCCGCTCACTGCTTCCACGGGAAGCCACCCTAGCGGGATCCCCCACCGGGCAAAGGTGCTTTCGATCACCGCTGACGATGCCCCGGGCCCGGTGCTCGATACGCCCGCAGCAGTTGCGACGCACGGCTGAATCTCTGGTCCGCCAACTCCCCGGTGTTCTGGGAGTACGTGGACGAGGGTGAGAAGCGGGACGATGCCGCGACCGAGGGGATCGGCCTGTAAGCGGCCGGAGAAGCCCGGGCGGGATATCCCGCTCGCCTTGCTGTTGGCCGTCTGAGCATGCGGTACGACACAGGCGACCGCAGCCCAGGGGGCTGGGTGCGGTCGCCTTTCGACGGTACGGCCCTCAGCCCAGGACCCGCCAGGGCTCCCTGCCGTCCTTGTCGGGACCAGATCGTGCCACCGCTGCACGGTCGAACTGCTCGTACGCCTCCTGCAGATACTCGGCCGACAGATGGGATCCACCTGCCAGAGACTCGAAGCTCTGACCGTGGGCGAGCGCCTTCTCGACCGCTTCGTGCAGGTTGATCTGGGCACGCCGGTTGGCCTCGGCCAGGTTCGCGATCAGGTCCACCCAGCGGCCGTCGCGCAGGCTGGCGGCCGCATGGTCGGTGATCATGCCAGCGGCCATGGCCAGGTCGGCATCCAGCAACTTCAGGTCCTCGGGAAGGGGCTTCTTCTTGCCGGAAGTCTTGGTGAGCCACCGCTCTTGGCGACCGGTCATCTCGGCTGTGTGGTCGAGTTGGCTGCGGCGTAGGTGCACCTCGGCCAAGCCGTCCGGGAGCGAAAGGACACGTCGGTCGTGCCGAAATGGTGGCTCCAGCCTGCCGCTGCCAGCCGTGTGCCCACATCGAGCGCGGCCAGCGTGCTGTTGCCGTAGTAGAGGTAGGCGTCGGGCCCCTCGGTGTAGGCGGCGGCGAGCGCGGTGGTGAACCCGGCGACGATCTCGGTCGGGGTGCTGTCCTGGTAGGTGACCAACCAGCGCGGCATCGCGAAGGGATCGGAGAACGCCGTGATCTTCCACAGGGCGTCATCATCGCCTTCGGGCAGGTAACTCAGGCGGACGGTTTGGTCCGGGGCGTTGACATACACGTTGCCCAGATCATCGTGATTCAGCTTCCAACCCAGGTCGAGCAGGGGCCGCAAGGCGGGACCACCAGTGAACGTCGATCCGGCGAGGTAGCGGGGGGTGACGTGGTACTCGCGCCACCGCTCAGAGTCCTGCTGATCGGACATGACATCTCCGTAAAGGACGTGGTCAGTGGCGGCGTGACGGTGCGGGCAGGGGCAGACTCGCGGCGGCGGCCGATGCTGCGAGTTCGGCCACACGGGGCCCTGGGGCGTTCGGGGTGCGAGCTAGGTGTGCAACTGCCGGAGCTTGGTTACACCGGGGCCTGAGTCTTCTGCTTGAGGCGTTCGTAGGGTGTCTGGCCGCCGAGGGCGCCGTGGGGGCGGTGGTAGTTGTAGTAGTCCTCCCGCTCTCGCAGCTTGTCGTTGAAGACGCCTGTGTCGTCGATGACGACGCCGTCGAGCATTCGGTAGAACTCCTCGGCGTCGATGCGGTGGGAGCGTTCGACCTTGCCGTTGAGGTGGGGTGATGCGGGTTTGATGTAGCTGTGGGCGATGCCTTTATCGAGGGCGTTCCAGTGGAAGGCGGACTGGAACTCTGCGCCGTTGTCGGTCTGGATGACCTCGACGCGGAACGGCAGGCGCTCGAGGACGTAGTCGAGGAACTGGACGGCGGTCTTCTGGTCGCACCGTGGGTAGATACGCAGGACCCGCAGCCGGGTGCAGTCATCGATGGCGGTGAACTGGTAGAACTTCGCCCGGCGCCGCCGTTTCGGAAGAGTCCCGGTTACCGGCGCTGTGGCCGGGGCCTGCTCAGGGAGGCCGAGCGGTTCGATGAACTTCACGTCGATCTGGACTCGGTTGCCGGGTAGCTGCTTCGCGTATCGGGTGTAGCGCTTGTCGTGCCGTTTGTAGCGTTGGGAGGCCGGCAGCCGGCTCATCCCGAGCTTCTTGAGGATGCGGTAGACGGCTGAGCAGGCGATATCGACGTCGTGGTAGCGCTTGAGGTACATCTTGATCTTCATCGGACCGAAGTGGTAATGCTGCCGCAAGTAGACGATCTTGTTGACGACGTCGGCCTCGGTGGCGTGAGGGCAGTGGTGCGGTTTGCTGGAGCGGTCGCGCAGGCCGTTGAGACCTTCGTCCTGGTAGCGGCGCTGCCACTTGTAGAAGCAGGAGCGGCTGATGCCGTAGTAGCGGCAGGTCAGCGCAACGTTTCCTGTGACTTCTTCGGCGTGTCGCAGGACCGCCAGGCGGTGCTGAGCTTGGCGGTCCTGCTGCTGTTGCGGTGAAGGGGGCATGGCAGATCTCCGTCAAGGTCGGAGACCCATGTGTAACCAACGTCCGGCAGTTTTATAGCTAGGGCGGATGACCGGCGCGGGTCGGGTGCCTCTTCGACGGGTTGGACATCGACGCACGGCAGGTGCCGTTCGGGGATCTCACCCCTGGTGCGTTCGACCGGGTCTGCGCTGGTGAGGGCCACTACGGCTGCCCGCACCAGGTGCAGGGGGGGGTGGCGCTGGTGAAGCTGGCATGCCAGCTCTCAGGGTTTGCCTGGTCGAGGCCGCCGTACATCGCCCACTGGGCAGGTTCGGCTCCTTCGAGCTCGGCGTATGCGTCGAGGTGGTTCTTGCGCAGGACGAAGGCCGCGTGTTCGTCCGGGAGGTCTGGTACAGGTGCCGGGCGGCGTCTGTGGTCTCCCATCCACGGACGGCCAGCACGCGGGCGGGGCTGTTCGGGGACTGGTAGTGAGTGCCGCCGGACAGGAAGTCCCGATGACGACTGGGCAGTCCCTTGGCGAGGGCGGTAGCGAAGGCGGCAGTGATCTCGGCTGGGGTATTGCGGCTGAAGGTTGCTGACCAGAGCGGCATGCCGAACGGCTCGCGGTACTTCACGGCCTTCCACTCGCGATAACTGCCCTCCGGCAGGCGGGCGATCTGGGCGTGCTGGCGTGGGCTGGTGAACATTCGGCCGCTGTCGGTGGCTGCTGTGGCCCAACGGTGCGCGGACAAGGTCTCGTAGATCTGTGCGGTGTCCCCGCGACCGGCGAGGTAGACGGGGCAGACCCGCAGAACGGCGTCGGGCGCGAGATCGCCCAGAGCGGACGCGGCCGTGGCACCCAACTCGCCGAGAAGGGTGCTCGGGTCCAGACCATCATGAAGGTCCTCGGCCACAAGAGCCCCGGCATGTCGATGACCTACACGCACATCTCCGACCCCACCGTCCTGGCCGACTACCAGGCCGTGCTCCAGCCCGGCGCCACCATCGCCGGCCCCCTCGCCGACACCCTGCGTTCCGGGCAACTCGACCAGGACGCGCTGGACTGGCTCAAGACCAACTTTTACAAGACTGAACTCGAGCTTGGACGCTGCCTTCGCTTGCCCCAGGAGGGCCCTTGCGAGTGCGACCTCTACCTCAGCTGCGCGAAGTTCGTCACCACACCCCAGTATGCGACACGCCTGCGTGAACGCCTCTGCGTCGAGCGGCAACTGATCACGGACGCAACGGACCGCGGATGGGAGCGGGAGATTGATCGCCACCAGCGCGTCGCCGACCGCATCACCAGCCTCCTCGACGACCTCGGCGAACCACACGACTGACCAGTGCGACTGAGAAAAACACTGGTCGAGCGGCTTCGCCCAGGACAGGATGCGGCTATGCGTTACCCCAACGAGGACCCCGAGCTGCTCGCTCTTGTCCACCGCTACGTCAGGCCAAACCGGCGCTACCTCAAACTCGGCGGCCCTCTCACGCGCATGACCGAGCCTGAACGCACCAAGTTCACACGGGAGCTCGGCGAAGCCGCCGGCGATATCACGCCCCGCGAGCTGACCATCCTGCTTGAAGGCACGTGGCGCGAACGCAAAACCGCCGCCTGGCTCATCGCCGTCGCCCGCAGAACTGAGTTCCGCGAACGCCTCGGCGAAATGCTGCTCGCCAGCGAGGTCTGCTTCGCAGGCTCGGCCTACTGCGTCACCTTCGCCACGTTCGCGACTCCCGCCGACGCGGATCTGCTGGCTGCCTACCTCGATCGCTACCTGCGACGCCCCGACCTCTACTACGACCAGCCGACCGCCATGGGCGCGCTCCTCCACCTCGACGCCAAGCTCCGTGCCGACCAAGCAGCCCGGTTCCTGACCGCGGACGGCCTCTGGCATCAGTGGATCGACGGACCGCCCCGCAAGGAGCACCACGGCACGCCAGATAGCTATCGCGAGAACATCAGCCAGCTCTGCGTCTTCGCCGATGAGAGCGCCGAGCACCGCCTGGAAAGGAACCGATGACGTCGTCCTCAGAGGGATGACACCTGATCGAGGGAACCCACCGCCCCACAACTCAAGGTTGTGCCGTCGATGACACCGCTGGCGAGGTCGGCCAGGAGCTGGCGGAACTGGGGGCGAATGACGATCCAGTCGATCGTGCCGTCCTCCCGCACGACCTTGCGCTTCTTGAAGGCCGAGGTGTCGTTCTCCTTGTAGACCTTCGCGAATTTCCCCCAACGCAGATGGCCGCGTGTGTCGGCGGCGTCCTCGCTCTGGCGGTCGACGCCCGCCTCCAGGCCGAACCGGTCCGAGGAGATGCGAAGGTACGCGCCGGGGCGCTTGGGCACGTACGCGGACAACTGGTCGTACAGGTTGAGGGTGACGCTACCCTTGCAGGCCTGCGAGGGAATCTCGAAGTCGTCCCAGGGGAACAATGTGGATATAGCGGTTCGGCTCCGGGTGCTCGTGTCGTTCCGACACCGGGCACTTTCCGTCGAACACAGGGGCTTGGCCGCGCCGTGATCCAGGGTTGAGGTTCACGGCTGCGTTGTATGGATACTGGCTGGCATGCGCATCGACCTTGATCCTGCAGTCGTGGACCGGACCGCCTTCTACAAGCTCCTGACCTCGGTGGTTGTGCCTCGGCCGATCGCTTGGGTGTCGACCGTCAGCCCGGACGGCCTGACCGACAATCTCGCGCCGCACAGCTTCTTCACCGTGGCCTGTGTCAGTCCGCCGATCGTGCAGTTCACGTCGGTCGGGCGGAAGGACTCGTTGCGCAATATCGAGGGGACGGGGGAGTTCGTTGTGAACTTTGCGCCGGAGCATCTCTTCGAGCAGATCAATGCGACGGCGACGGACTTTCCGGCCGGGGTGAGTGAGTTCGATGCGGTGGGGATCGCTCGGGAGCCGAGTCTGCGGGTGAAGCCGCCGCGGGTGGCGGCGTCGCCGGTGGCGTTGGAGTGCGAGATGCACAGCATGCTGCGGATGGGGGACTCGACGGTGGTGTTCGGGCGGGTCGTGCATGCGGCGGTGTCCGAGGCGGTGCTGGTCGACGGTCATCCTGAGGTGCGGAAGCTGCAGCCGTTGTCGCGGTTGGGGAAGGACGAGTGGGGTGCGCTCGGGGAGATCCTGGAGATCTCCCGGATCCGGTTCGAGGACTGGCCAGGTGCCTGCGGCTGAGCGTGCGTCACATGGATCGCCCGTAGCCCGGTTGGGCTGACGCGGTTGCCTCCCATGGGTGACTGCTGTCGCAGATCCCACAGATGCGTGGTGGGATCAAACGACAGTCGGATTTCCTGATGATGGAGTCGCGTCGATGACGATCCGCACACGACACGGGGCACTGGCCATGGCCGCCGCTCTGCTCGGAACCGTTGCTGTCAGTGCCTGTGGCGGTGCTGCCGGGCCGCAGGCCGGGCCGGTATCGAAGGGGGATGTCGGGCAGGCGGGCTCGTCCGGTGCCGCGTCGCAGCTCAAGGGGTTCACGCTTGTCGCCTCCGGGGACGTCCTGCCCCATGCGGTGATCATCCGTCAGGCGCAGAAGGATGCCGGAGGACACGGCTACGACTTCCACAAGATGCTCGCGGGCGTGAAGCCGGTGGTCAGCACGGCAGATTTGGCGGTCTGTCATATGGAGACCGTGTACGGCGGGAAGGACGGTCCCTTCACCGGCTATCCGACGTTCAAGTCGCCGCCGCAGGTCGCCCAGGCGCTCAAGGACACCGGGTACGACTCCTGCTCCACGGCCTCCAACCACACGCTGGACGACGGTGCGGACGGGGTGCAGCACACGCTCGACGCCATGGACGCGGTCGGGGTCCGGCACGCCGGATCGGCCCGTACCGCCGCCGAGGCCGGCAAGCCGGCGCTGCTGAAGGCGGGGAGTGCCACCGTCGCGCAGCTCGCCTATACCTACGACACCAACGGGTTCCCGCAGCCCGAGGGTCACCCGTGGGCGGTCAATCTCATCGATCCCGACCGGATCATCGCCGACGCGCGGGCCGCCCGGAAGGCCGGGGCGGACGTGGTGCTGGTGAGTCTGCACTGGGGAACCGAGTGGCAGGACGATCCGGACGAGATGCAGCTGACCGTCGCCAAGCAGCTCACCGCGGCGCGGACCGGCGGGCGCCCGGACATCGATCTGATCCTGGGCACCCATGCCCACATTCCGCAGGCGTACGAGAAGGTCAACGGCACCTGGGTCGTCTACGGGATGGGCGACCAGGTCGCCGGGGAGATGTTCAACTACGACGACAAGCAGGACCCGCGCGGCAACATGGGGTCCATCGCCCGGTTCACCTTCGCCCCGCCCGCGACGGCCGGACAGCGGTGGACCGTGCGCAAGGCAGAGTTCATTCCGCAACTGATGGACCTCGGAGCGCCGTACCGCGTCGTGACCCTCAATGACGTGCTGCGCCAGAACCCGCACCGCGCCGACTACCTCAGGGCTCGTGATCACATCCGCACCATGGTCCTGAGCCGTGGCGGTGCCGCCGCCGGGCTCACCATGGTCCCCTGACTGCGTCTCGGGAGTCTGGGGCCAGTAGCCAGTAGCCAATAGCCAGGGGATCAGGAGACGGCGATCCCGGCGGCGCGGGCCAGCAGGTGGGCGGTCCGCGTTCCGGCATCGACGGCGTGAGCGCCCGTACTGGGCAGGCAGCGCTGGTGTTCCACGCTGTACTCGGTCAGGACGATGCCGGCGTGGTCGGTCGCGAGCTCTTCGAGCGGCGCCGGCCAGCCGCGTTCCTCCAGCGCGTCGCGCAGCTCACGTGACTGCTCGATGTCCGTGATCGGATCGGTGGTGCCGTGCACCAGGTGGACCGGAATCGGCGGCACCGGGTCACCGGCCCGGGATGCGTCCTCGATCGGGACGGTGCCCGTGGTCGGCGCCGCGGAGCGGTACCCGCCGGCGATGCCCACGACGGCTCGCGGCCGCCAGCCGTCGAGCGCGGCGGGGTTGAGGGCGACGCCCAGTACGGCGTTGGCGCCCAGCGACCAGCCCGCCAGAACCATCCGCTCCGCGTCCCCGCCGAAGCGGGCCGCGTTCTCGCGCACGAACGCCACCGATTCGGCCAACTGCGTCCGGCCGCCGTCAGGAGCGTCGGGACGCCAGTCCGGTACGAAGGTGACGACTCCGAGCCGCGCGGCGCTCCGGGCGAGCGGCGCGAGCACGTCCCGTTCATCGGGGCCGCGACCGTGCCAGAGCAGCACCACGGGTGCAGCCGACGACGAGGGCGCGGGACAGTGGACATCCATGCGCCGGCCACTGGTCCCGTAGCCGAGCTCGGTCACCACATCAACGTCCGCCGTCACGGCGCTACCCCCGCATCGTCACATCACTGGCTACGAACCCCATGATCCGTTCCTGTCGGCCCACGGTACCTGGAACCGCCGTTACCCGACTCACGTCGAAGGGATACGCCGCCGGGGCGTGGTCATGGAGGAACCGTCATGCGCAGCCGTGCCGCTCTTGTCAGTTCAGCTCTGTTGTTAGGTGTGTCTCTCACGGTCGCGGGGTGTGGCGCCGAGGGGGTGCGGACGGCGTCGGACGCGCCCGCCGGCAAGGACGTGCTGGTGACCGAGGGCGCCGGGCGTCCGGACGGAGCGGGCGCGCGGAGGGCGGCCGAAGTGGCCAAGGCTTGGGCGGGATCGGCGGCGGAACGCGCGTGGCGCGAGGGATACCGACCGCTCGACCGGGCGGAGTGGCTTCCGCCGGACGCGTTCCGCAGCGGGGAGGACAAGGCCGCGTTCGCCAGCGGGCACCTCGACCTCGCCACGCAGCTCCCGGCGTCCGGGCCCGATGGCCCGGAGGGAACGGTGACGTGGCCGGACGGATCGTCGGCGAAGCGACCGTTGTTGTCGGCGCGTCAGGTATTCGACGGGATCGTGCGGAACAAGTCGGCGTGTCAGGGAGCGGATTGCAACGGGCGGCTGCGGGTGACCGGAGTCAAGGCGGCCACCCGAACGCTGGCGACGAGTCGCGGCCGGGCCACCCTCCCCGTCTGGGAGTTCACGATCGAGGGCTACGCTCAGCCGTTCGCCTATCCGGCCGTGGCCCCCGATCAGCCGCCGCGGTCGGACCGTCCAGCGCCTCGCATCGACGGTGTGAGCTCGGCGGGGGGCTGGAACGGACTCTCGTCCGACGGCCTCGTCCTCAACGTCGGGGTGTCGCACGGGTCGTGCGTGAAGGCCCTGCCCGGCCAGGTGTACGAGACGAAGGACGTCGTCGTCCTCATCGGCCGTGTCGGGCAGTTGCCCAAGGGCACGATGTGCAACGCGGATCTGCGAGTGACGCCCGTGCAGTTCCGCTTGTCGCGCCCACTGGGCACCCGGACCGTGCTCGACGCCGTGACCGGGGACCCCATGGTGCTGATGACGCCAGGGGCGGTGGCCCGGTAGTCGGCCTTGCGAACGGCCGGTGCCGCGGGGAGCACGGCTGAGCAAATAGGCAGAGGCTTCTCTGCAGATATCCCTTTGCAGAGAAGCCTCTGCAACCTATGATTGCGGCCATGGCCGATGAATCCGCACGTCCATCGCACCCGTCCGAGGCCGCGCCCGAGTCCGGGTCCCCTTCCGAATCCGCGTCCGATCCGGAGAAGACCGTCCGGCACATCGACGCCCGCAGCCTTCGCGGGCTCGCGCATCCGCTGCGCATGCGGATGCTCGAACTGCTGAACCTCGACGGGCCCGCCACGTCGACCGGGCTCGCCGAACGGCTGGGTGAGAACACCGGCACCGTCAGCTGGCATCTGCGTCAGCTCGCCGAGCACGGTTTCATCGAGGAGGTGGTGGGGCGGGGCACCAAGCGCGAGCGCTGGTGGCAGGCGGTCAAGGAGCGGCGCACGCTCGACACCACGCAGTTCCGCTACGACCCCGACACCCGGGGCGCGCTCTCCGTCTACATGCACGAACTGATCCAGCAGACGTTCTCCCGGGTCGCCGACTACCTCGCCGACGACTGGGAGGGCCCATGGCAGGGCATCGGCACGCTCGTCGACCGGTCCGATCTGCGGCTGACGCCTGCTCAGCTGTCCGTGCTCAACGCGGAGTTGATGTCCGTCATCGACCGGCACACCCCGGCTCCCGACGCGGAGCGCGGCGAGGACGCGCTGCCCGTCATCGTTCAGCTCCAGTCGTTCCCCCGCAAGGAGCGTGGCGGCGCATGAACCAGGGCACGGACAACGGTCTGCGCGAAAACAGGCGCTCCGACGAAGACACGCGCCCGGACGACGAGCTTCATTCGGACGGCACCACGCGCTCCGACGACGGCATACGCGGTGGGCTGCTGCGCCGGCACCGCGACTTCCGGCTGCTGTGGTGCGGTGAGACGGCCGGCAAGTTCGGCGCGTCCGTCACCGGAGTGACGATGCCACTCGTCGCCGTCACCACGCTGCACGCAACCACCTTCCAGGTCGGCGTGCTGACAGCCGCCACCTGGCTTCCATGGCTGATCATCGGCCTTCCCGTCGGCGTCTGGGTGGACCGGATGCGGCGCCGCCCGATCATGCTCATAGCGGCGGCGGTCTCCCTGCTCCTCTACCTCAGCATCCCGGTCGCCGCATGGTCCGGTGCGCTGAGCATCGGGCTGCTGCTCGCCGTCGCCCTGCTGACGGGTACGGCCGTGGTCTTCTTCCAGACCGCCTACACGGCCTACCTTCCCAGCATCCTGGCGCCGGCCGACCAACCCGAAGGCAACGCCAAGCTGCACGGGAGTGCGTCGGCCGCGCAGATCGCGGGTCTCGGATCCGGCGGTCTGATCGCCCAGTTGGCGGGCGCGGTCAACGGGATGTTCGCCAACGCCGCGACGTTTCTCGTCTCGCTGCTCTGCCTGTCGGGCATCCGGCACCGCGAACCGCGCCCCGTCAGGACCGAACGTCCGCCCAGGGCGCTGCTCAAGGAGGTCGGGGAGGGGCTTCGGCTGGCCACCCGCGATCCCTGGATCCGCAGCCTGACGCTCTTCGGAGCGACCTCCAACCTCGCGCTGATGGGCTTCCAGTCGATCCTGGTGGTCTTCCTGGTGCGGGAGGTCGGCGTGGGCTCCGGTACGGTCGGCGCGCTGATCGCGGCCGCCGGCAGCGGTGGGGTCGCCGGTGCGTTCGCCGCCCGCCGGGTCGCCGCCCGTGTCGGTACGGCGCGCGCCACGCTGCTGTTCGAGCTGGGGTTCGCGGTGTTCGCGCTGCTCATCCCGCTCACCGTCGGCGGTGCGGGGGTGCTGCTCTACGTGGCGGGCGGCTTCTGCGTCTCCGCCGGGGTGGTGGCGGGCAATGTCATCAAAGCGGGCTTCCAGCAGAGCTATTGCCCGCCGGAGCTGCTCGGCCGACTCACCGCTAGCACGTCGTTCATCAACTTCGGTACGATCCCGCTGGGGGCGCTGCTCGGCGGCACGCTGGGTACCGTACTCGGCCTCCGTGCCGCCATGTGGATCACGACGGCAGGGGTCCCGCTCGCCGGTCTGATCCTGGTCTTCTCGCCGGTGCGCAGTACCCGCGACCTGCCGACTTCACCGCTGTCCGGCACCCGATCCGCCGCGCTCCCGCACTGATCCGCCCCGTGGTTCGTCAGGCGTCGGCACGGCTGTCGTAGGACTCGCGCGCCGCGTCGACCGCCTCGATGTGCTGCTCGGCCCAGTCCTTCACCGCGCGCATCACGGGCAGCAGAGTCTCACCGAGTGGTGTCAGTTCGTAGTCGACGCGGATCGGCACGGTCGGCGTGACGGTCCGGCTGACGAGACCGTCGCGTTCGAGGGCGCGCAGCGTCTGGGTGAGCATCTTCTGGCTGACGCCCGCGACACGGCGCGCGAGATCGCCGTACCGCATCGGGCCGTCGGCGAGTGCGCTGAGCAGCAGGCTGACCCACTTGTCGCTGATGCGGTCGAGCAGCCGCCGCGCCGGGCAGGTGGCGAGGTAGGCGTCGTACTCCTGCCGGGCCTCGGCCCGGACCTCGGCGGCGGTTCGTGTCGGCATGGTGCGTCCCTCAGGGTGCGTTGGGCACTCACAAGTGCGTACTTCCTGAAGGAGAGTAGCTCTCTCTAGGTTGGTGATAGAGGCCCTGCGCGGGCCGTTTCCTCGTCATTGATCTACGGAGGTTCGCCGTGCGCGCACTGATCGCCCGATTTACCGACGGCTCCGACGGCTCCGATGGTTCCGGCGGTTCCGGTGGCTCTCACGGGACGCTTGAGGTCGTCGACGCGCCGGTGCCAAAGGTCGGCGCCGGGCAGCTGCGGATCGCGGTCGAGGCCGCCGCCGTCAATCCCGTCGATCTCCTCGTGTCGGCCGGGGCGCCGGTCGCCGCCGGGCTCGTCGGTGCCCGGCCGACCTTCGGCCTCGGCTGGGACGTTGCCGGGACGGTCGACGCCGTGGGCCCCGGCGTGACGGCGTTCGCGCCCGGCGACCGGGTCATCGGACTCCAGGACCGGCTGGACGTCCGCACCGGCGCCCAGGCGGAGTTCGTCGTCCTCGACGCGGACGCCGTCGCCTCCGCTCCCGCCGGGATTCCGCCCGAGGCCGCGGCGACCCTGCCGCTCAACGCACTGACCGCGGATCTGGCGCTCGACGTGCTCGGCGCGCTCGGTCTGACATCCGGCGGAACACTGCTGGTCACCGGGGCGGCCGGGGCCCTGGGCGGGTACGCCGTCGAGTTGGCGGCACTCCGGGGGCTGCGGGTCGTCGCGGTCGCGGGTGCGGCGGACGAATTCTCGGTCCGGGCGCTGGGGGCCGCGTACTTCGCCGAACGGGGACCAGAACTGGCCGACCGGGTCAGGGAGTTGGTACCGGGCGGGGCCGACGCCGCACTGGACGCGGCGATGCTGCGGGCCGATGCCCTGGACGCGGTGCGTGGCGGCGGCGCGTTCGCCTCCGTCAACGCGGGCGCCGCGCCGGTGCCTCTGCGCGGAATCAATGTCCGCGACGTATGGGTGCGGGCGGACGGCGCGCGGCTCGCCGAACTGGCCCGGCTCGCGGAGACGGGCGCGCTCACCCCGCGCGTCGCGGGGGTGCTGCCGCTGGAGCGCGCGGCCGAGGCGCACGCGCGGATGTCGGAGGGCGGAGTACGGGGCCGGTGGGTGCTGGTGCCGTAGGGCGCGCGGCGACGTCCGCTCTCCACCCTTTCGTGTTCCGCCCTCCCGTCAGTACTTCAGGACCGCCCACACCAGCGCGCCGGCGACGGCCGCGGCGTAGCAGCCCGCTGCCGTGACGACCGCCCGGTACCGGGCGGTCGGACTCCAGGAAGTCAGCGACAACAGCCAGGCCAGCGCCGGGAGAACCAGGATGGCGTGCAGGCTGACGCCGTGCAGCGGCTTGACGGACGCGGTGCTGCGGTAGCCGGCTGCCTGGTGGCCGGTGCGGGTCAGGACGACGCCGCGCGCGATCATCGCCGCGCCCGACAGGAGTCCGATGAGCAGGATGGCGAAACCGGTGCGCAGCGCGAGCGGCATACCGGTCGGCCCCTCGGGGCGTCGGGTGAACGAGACGACCGCGAACGCGGAGAGGATGACGACGAGCAGCGCGCCGCCGACGGCGAGGGACATGGACACCGAGGTGTTGAAAGGTGACTTCATGTTGAAGTGCGACGGCACGCCGCGCCACGCCTGGAGCGTGATGCCGCCGACCTCCAGTACGCAGTCGGCCGCGAACAGGGTGAGCAGCACGGCGCGGGTGCGTGCGGCCATCCGCAGATACGACGTCACGCAGGTGATCGCGATCAGCGTCAGACCGAAGGAGAGCCCGAAGGTGAAGGGCTTCCGCCAGGAGACCGGCCCCTCCCACGGACCCCCGTCGACGGCGAACACCCCCAGGTGCACCAGCCCGGAGACGATGAGAACGGCGCCGGTCACGTAACAGAGCCGTTCGCTCCTCCTCGCCACCCGCCACCCTTCTCCCCGCCGCATCGCGGGCGGCGCTCCGGTCGCTCCCGGCGGGTTCGTGCGCGTCGCAGGGTCGGGCTGGGGCACTGCCGCTCGAGCGTGCATGGGACAACTCCTGGCGGAACGTGGGAGGGGGCCGGGTGGGCCGGAGGCCGGGTGAGCTGGGAGACAGGGCGAGCCGGGAGACAGGGCGCGATGTCAGAAGCGGACCGTGGACTCCGTGCGGCGGCTCATCCGCAGTACGGAGACGGCGCCGGCTATGACGATGCCCAGCAGAGCGGCGAGCTGCACCACCGTCGAGGCGATGAGGAGGCCGTTGCCCGACCCGAGGTGATCGCCCGTGTTCGGCGTCGTGAACGATCCGATGCCGATGAACAGGCCGACGGCCGTCGCGATCGCGGCGGTCCAGAGGCGCGGACGCCAGGCCAGCAGCCCGGCCGCGACCACCGGAATGACGGCGCCGGGCGGCACGACCGGGTAGTCCGCGCCCGCTGCTATCTGTACGGGAATCGACGCCGCCATCAGGACCAGCAGGGCGAGGGTGATCTTGACGGGTCCGCGATGGGTTTCCATACCCCAAGAATCCCGAGCGGCCGTCCGGGTGTCGTCGTCCGGCCGAAGGCACCCGATCTACGCCCGGGGGAGTAGTGGGGGCGGACCAGGACAGGGTGGACCCAAGACAGGGTGCACCAAGACAGACCGGATCAAGGCAGGGTGGACCGTGGCCTTTCCATGGGTCCGACGGTCCGACGGTTCAGATGGATGGGCTGGGCGGATGGACGGGAAATGGATGGCCGGGAGCGCTGGTTACGCGGCGTTCGCGCGTTCGGCGCGGCGCGCCGTCAGATAGGCGTCCCGGAG
Source organism: Streptomyces sp. H39-C1 (assembly GCF_027158125.1). Classification (NCBI taxonomy): domain Bacteria; kingdom Bacillati; phylum Actinomycetota; class Actinomycetes; order Kitasatosporales; family Streptomycetaceae; genus Streptomyces; species Streptomyces sp. H39-C1. Next base: position 8,563 of record NZ_JAPVLS010000022.1, on the reverse strand, counting down.
GCGGGCGAGTTCCGTGAGTTCGGCGGGTGTCCAGGATCGGTCGCCGTGCGCCTGGACATAGGCGCGCAGTCGATCATTCGCATGGGTCGAGAGTGTGCCGCGCATGCGATAAGACTATGGGTCCTCAGCGGCGATCGGAATCCAGCTGCCAGGAACGGCATATGCGACCTCGGAACGGCGCGGCATTCCGGGCCCGGCCGGAACCCTCGTACGCTGACAAGGTGATCGAGGCAATGGTGTTCGATATCGGCGAGACTCTCATCAGTGATACCCGGTACTGGGAGTCATGGGCCGACTGGCTCGGAATTCCGCGGCATACGATGTCCGCCCTGGTCGGCGCCGTTGTGTCCCAAGGCCGCGACAACGCGGACGCGTTGCGGCTCATTCGTCCCGGGCTCGATCTCCCGGCCGCCCACGCTGCCCGCCGGACCGCTGGCCGCGGCGAGTTCCTCGACGAATCCGATCTCTACCCGGATGTGCGTCCGGCGCTGGGCGGGTTGCGGAAGCTCGGCATCCGGGTGCTGGTCGCGGGTAACCAATCGGCGTGCGCCGGTGAGCTGTTGCGCGGTCTGGACCTGCCTGCCGACGTGATCGCGACGTCCGAGGAGTGGGGTGTCGCCAAGCCCAGCCCGGAATTCTTCGCCCGGGTCGTCGAGTTGGCGCAGGCCGAGCCGCACGAGATCGTCTATGTCGGGGACCATCCGGCCAACGACGTCTTCCCGGCGAAGCACGCCGGACTGCGGGTCGCGCATCTGCGGCGCGGGCCGTGGGGACATCTGTGGGCGGACGATCCGGAGACGGTCCGGGTGGCCGACTGGCGCATCGGTTCCCTGACCGATCTGAGTTCGATCGTCTCGACCTGGAACGTCTCTGCCTAGAACCTGCAACCGACCCCTGGCCCAACATTCCAGTTAACACCACGGCGGCTGCGAGGGAACGATATTCGCCGGAGGGCGGGAAATCGATGCCGTCGATCTGGGATTGTGCAGCGGGACCTTCTGGGCAGGATCTGTGGGTGGCGCGTTAATTCGTGGAGTGGTGATCGCCGGATCCGGTGCACCGTTCGAATTTCTGTCGCGCACAAGTACGTATGTTCGGCTCGTAGTTCGTAGGAGCGAGATGGCAGCAGCGCAGTGGAATCGGCTGATGGACCACGTCATGGCGGTCCCGGAGCGGACCTACGAAGGTTGGAACAGTCGCGACGGCTGGGACAACCACACCGAATTCGGGGTGGAGTTCGGCGAGGACGGGTACTCCTGGTGCGTCATGTGGGAATGGGACATGTACCACGACATGGGGCTCGACGCGATCGTGCCCAAGGTCGACAACGTCTCGGCCTTCACCGCCTGGGCGCAGCAGCGCGGCCAGTGGAGCGAGTATCCGAGCATCGGTGCCTGGGTGAACCTCGGCAACGGCGCCCACACCGAGATCGTGACGGGCTTCGACGCCGTCAACATCCGCACCAAGGGCGGTAACTCGATCAAGGAGGGTGCCGCCGACAACGGGCAGGGCAACGGTGTCTGGTCGCACACCACCGCCCGCCGTTCGTCCCGCGTCGTCGGGTACTTCGCCCCGCGTTTCCCGGACGGCGTGTGCCCGCCCACCGCCGACCCCAGCGATCACCGCGGCGGCAAGGCCGTCGCCTCGTACCACTGGACACCACCGTCGACACCGGGAGCGCCCGCGTTTCCCGGGCGGCAGTACTTCGTACTGGGGGCGAGCAGCGACTACGCCCTGCAGCTGCAGACGTGGCTGCAGCGCGGCGACTGGGGGCCGCCGTACAAGGTCGGCCCCAGCCGCACCATGTCCCAGCTGGACCTGATCAAGGTCAAGGCGCTGCAGCAGCACTACCTCTCCGTCCTGGGCCCGGCCGACGGGCTCACCGGTCCCAGGACGTGGCAGTACGCGTACGAGGTCGCCTACGGCCTCCGGGCGAAGTGATCCGAGCGTTCTCGGTGGAGGCGGCTGTGCGGGACGAGGTCGGATAATGTGCGAGGTGAGAGTGCCGGACCCAGTCGTTCAGCGATGCGGAGACGCAGCCACCGTGCCGGCGGCCGCGGTCGGCACCGCCGCTGCGTACCAGGAGACCGAGCACGTTGTCTGAGAACCGCGAACGTACACAGGCCGAGCCGGAGCCCGGTTCGGGGCCGGAGGCCGGCCCCGGTGGCGGGCCGGCCGCTCTGCGCGCCGACTGCGGGAGCTGCTTCGCGCTGTGCTGCGTCGTGCCGGCGTTCTCCGCCTCCGTCGACTTCGCGATCAACAAGAACGCCGGCCAGGCCTGCCCCAACCTGCAGCAGGACTTCCGCTGCGGCATGCACACCCGCCTCAGGGACAAGGGCTTCCGGGGCTGCACCGTCTACGACTGCTTCGGCGCCGGGCAGAAGGTCTCGCAGGTCACCTTCGGTGGCCAGGACTGGCGGCAGGCACCGCGCACGGCGAAGCAGATGTTCCAGGTCTTCCCCGTCATGCGGGATCTGCATGAGCTGCTCTGGTACCTGACCGAGGCGCTGACGCTGCGGCCGGCCCGCTCGCTGCACGCGGAGCTCGGGGCCGCGCTGGAGGAGACCGAACGCCTCACCCGGTACAACCCCGAGCTCCTCGTGGAGCTGGACGTTCCGGCCCACCGCAGCGACGTGAACGCCCTGCTGCTGCGGGCCAGCGAACTCGTGCGTGCCGAGGTCCGGGGCAAGAAGAAGGACCGCAGAGGAGCCGACCTCATCGGCGCCCGGCTCAAGGGCGCCGACCTGAGGGGCGCCAACCTGCGCGGGGCGTATCTCATCGGGGCCGACCTCTCGGGCGCCGATCTGCGGACGGCCGACGTGATCGGCGCCGACTTCCGGGACGCGGACCTGCGCGGCGCCGACCTCACCGGGGCCATCTTCCTCATCCAGTCCCAACTGGACGCGGCGCGCGGGGACGCCGGAACGAAGCTGCCGCCCGCGCTCAGCCACCCGGAACGCTGGTAGGCCCCACGCCGCACTGCCTGCCTCGGACGAGGCTCAGGCCCGTCCTATCCGGTCACGTCGAGAGCGGTGCCGTAGAGCCGGTCGACCTTGAGCCGGATGACGAGCCGCTGCTCCGCTACGAGCTGTGCGAGGAACGGCCCCTCGTCCGCCGGACGGGCCGAGGCCGGCAGCATGGCGAGCAGCTCGCGCCCGACGGCATCGCCCGCCTCGGTCGTGATCTCCGAGACCTCGGCCTCGCCCTCCGCGACGGCGAACGACCAGTGGTCCTCGCTGGAGACGTGCAGCGCGGCCCGTGAATCGTTCCTGAGCTGGCGCACCTTGACGCGGTCGGCGGTGGTCGAGAAGCGGACGATCTGGGACTCGGGATCCCAGTGGTAGAGCATGGTCGTCAGATGCGGGTGCCCGCTGCGCTTGTTGGTGGCCAGGACCCCGAACTGATGCGTGGCGAGCAGCGCGGAGAGCGCGTCGTCCGCCAGGACCCGGGGGCCCGGGCCGCTCTTCTCGTCGGTCATGTGGACTCCCCAACTTCCGGCGTACGGAGGCTCGTGATCGGAGAAGGTCCTGCGGTCCTCGTGGTCCAGACCTCCCATGGCCAGCTCAACGAGCGGCACCCGTCAAGGATGTGCCGGATCTGCGGGGCCCGTCAAAGGGGCCGGCGCCGGGTGCGCCTTCCGTCCTATTTCTCCTCTCCGTCCTGTCCGCCGAGGACGGAGGTGGGATCGCCGGTGTACCAGAGGTTGTCGATGTGGGGTGTGTTGACGCCCGCGGGCTGTCCCATCGCGTAGGCCCCGCAGACAGAAGCCGCCCACACCGGCTGGCGGTGTGGGCGGCGGGACGGTCGTCGGGTGCGGGGCGGCCGGTGGACGGCGGCCCGGCAGGAGGGTCAGTCGCTACGCGGCTTTCCGGTAATGGGCGCGCTGCGCTGCCAGGAACGCGGACCGCAGGCGTTCGAGCTCGGCGAGCTCGGCCGGGGTCCAGGCACGGGAACCGTGCGCGTGAAGGTAGGCGCGGAGGGCGTCGTTCGCCTCGGCCACAGGTGTTGCATGCATACCGATCAGGTTACGGTGCGCCGGTGGCCGCTCCGACCAATCCAGCAGGAATTGCGTGTGCGAATGGTCACGCTGCGGAAGGTCGCCCGGTCGGAGCGGCGCCCCGCGGCCGGTGGCCCGGGCCGGGGCCCGTGCGGCGCGGACCTCACGGATCCGGTTACTCGAACGCGGCGGCCTTGACGTCCAGCACACCGGCTCCCACCAGTGCGAAGAGCACGACGCCGAGCACGACGCGGTAGATCACGAAGGGCATGAAGCTCTTGGTGGAGATGTACCGCATGAACCAGGCGATGACGGCGTATCCGACGCCGAACGCGATGACGGTGGCGAGGATCGTCGGTCCCCAGGAGAGATGTGAGTCACCACCGACGTCCTTGAGCTCGAAGACCCCGGACGCCAGGACCGCGGGGATGGCGAGCAGGAAGGAGTACCGGGCCGCGGCCTCGCGGGTGTAGCCGAGGAAGAGGCCGCCGCTGATGGTGGCGCCGGAGCGGGAGACGCCCGGGATCAGGGCCATCGCCTGGCAGAGGCCGTAGACCAGGCCGTCGCGGGTGGTGAGGTCGCGCAGCGTCTTGCGGGGCGGTGCGGCGCGGTGCCGACCGCCCTGGTCGGCGGGGCCGCCGCGGGCGGCGAGGCGGTCGGTGACGCCGAGGACCAGGCCCATGACGATCAGGTCGTCGGGCGGTGGAGAGCGGTGCCGGGACGTCGGTCCGCGTGGGACACGTTCGCCGGTGCCGGAACGTCGGTCCGTGCTGAAGCGTCAGCCGGTGCCGGAACAGCTGGAACGGCTGGGACGGCAGCCTGTGCTGGACATCGGCCGGTGCAGGAAGGTCAGGCGGCCGACCTGGAGCTCTGGGTACGGCGGGCCCGGACGGCGACCAGGACGGCACCCAGGCCGGTCACCGCGATGAACCCCATGGCCAGCAGGAAGGCCGGTGAGGTCGGTGACGACGCGCGGCTGCCCGCTATGACGTAGGCGGCCGTGTTGGGGATACTGCCGATCGCGGTGGCGAGCAGGAACGGGCCCAGGCGCATGTGCGAGACGGCCGCCGAGTAGTTGGCGGCGGCGAAGGGCACACCGGGGAAGAGTCGGATCGCGAGCATGCTGCGGAAGCCGTGCCGGCTCAACTGCCGGTCCACCGAGGTGATCAGGCGCCCGCGCAGCAGGGGTCTGAGCGCGTCGCGGCCGAGCACCCGGCCCAGACAGAAGGACAGCCCGGCGCCCAGTACGGTGCCGGCCAGTGAGGAGAGCAGCCCGGCCTGCGTCCCGAACAGCGCGCCGGCCGCGACGTTGAGCAGCGGGCGGGGCACGAAGGCGAACGCGCACACCCCGTACGCGGCCGCGAAGAGCACCACCGCGCCGCCGCCCGACAGCTGGGGCCAGCCGTCCATGACCAGGTGCTGCGGCTGCCAGACCAGCACGGCCGTGGCCGCACCCGTCAGCAGCGCGACCAGCAGGGCCAGCCGCGCCCACGGCGAGAGCAGCGCACGGGTGCACCGTACGGCGGGGCCGTCGGACGTCGGGAGGCGGTCGAGCATCCAGGGAGCCTAACCGAGACCGGTGAACGTGCGGAGCGAGCGGGGGTCCCCGCAGGGTTCCCGCACGGTCCCGCACCGTCCCCGCAGGGTTCCCGCACCGTCCCCGCAGGCGGAAAACCGTTCGACGCCGGGCCGCCGGGTGACGGATCATCAACGCCATGAACCGGTATGCCTTCGCAGATACGTCCGCAGTCGCGGACGCGCTGGAGGCTGCCCTCGCTTCATTCCTCGACGGCGCCCGAAGCTGACCCTCCCCGGACATTCCGGCGGACCCCGCAGGGGGAGGGTCGGTCCGGCCCAGGGGGTCCCCGCGTTCCCGTGCGCGATCACCACGTCATCCGGTCACCAGGCCAGGCCGCCCGGCCGAGCCACCCGACCATGCCGTCGTGCCGCCGCGCGCAGAATTCCGAGGAAGAAGCGAACCAACCATGTCCAAGACGGCATACGTGCGCACCAAGCCGCACCTCAACATCGGCACGATGGGCCACGTCGACCACGGCAAGACGACGCTGACGGCCGCGATCACCAAGGTGCTCGCCGACCGGGGGACCGGCACCTTCGTACCGTTCGACCGGATCGACCGGGCGCCGGAGGAGGCCGCCCGCGGGATCACGATCACCATCTCGCACGTCGAGTACGAGACCGCCACCCGGCACTACGCGCACGTCGACATGCCCGGGCACGCCGACTACGTGAAGAACATGATCACCGGTGCGGCGCAGCTCGACGGGGCGATCCTGGTCGTCTCGGCGCTCGACGGCGTCATGCCGCAGACCGCCGAGCACGTACTGCTCGCCCGGCAGGTGGGGGTCGAGCACATCGTCGTGGCCCTCAACAAGGCCGACGCCGGTGACCCCGAGCTGACCGACCTGGTCGAGCTGGAGGTGCGCGACCTGCTCAGCGCGCACGGATATCCGGGGGAGTCGGCCGCGGTGGTGCGGGTGTCGGGGCTGCGGGCGCTGGAGGGCGACCCGCGGTGGACGGCGGCGGTCGGTGAGTTGCTGGACGCCGTCGACACCCAGGTGCCGATGCCGGTGCGCTACACCGACGCGCCGTTCCTGCTCTCGGTGGAGAACGTGCTGACCATCACCGGTCGGGGCACGGTCGTCACGGGCGCCGTCGAGCGGGGGACCGTGCGGGTCGGCGACCGCGTCGAGGTGCTCGGCGCGGACACGGCCTCGGTCGTGACCGGTCTGGAGACCTTCGGCAAGCCGATGGAGTCCGCGCAGGCGGGCGACAACGTGGCGCTGCTGCTGCGCGGGGTGCAGCGGGACGTCGTGCGGCGTGGCCACATCGTGGCGGCGCCGGGCAGCGTGACGCAGAGCACGCGCTTCACCGCGCGGGTGTACGTGGTGCCGGCCGCCGAGGGTGGGCGCCGTACCCCGGTCTCTACCGGCTACCGGCCGCAGTTCTACATCCGCACCGCGGACGTGGTCGGCGACGTGGACCTCGGTGTTGCCGGGATGGCGCTGCCGGGCGACACCGCCGAGATGACGGTGGAGCTGGGCAGGCCCGTACCGCTCGAGGTCGGGCTCGGCTTCGCGATCCGCGAGGGCGGCCGGACGGTCGGCGCGGGGACCGTTACCGCCATCGACGGCTAACCGGTAACGGTCGCCGGAGCCGTCCCGATCCGTGTCCCCCGCACCATCCGGTGCGGGGGACACGGCCCGTCGTCTGTTCGTCGCGTGACGCACACGGCACACTGCTCCTCACACCTGTTCCCGGGAGCGCATCGGCCGCGGCCCGTGGCGAGAGGATCCTGGGCATGAAGGGCACAGCGCTCGTACTGGGCAGCGGCGGACTGACCGGCGTCGGGTGGGAGATCGGCATGATCGCCGGTCTCGCGGCGGCCGGGGTGGATCTCGGCACGGCCGATCTGGTGGTCGGCACCTCCGCCGGATCCATCGTCGGGGCGCAGCTCACCTCCGGCCGGCTCGGGGTCGAGGAGCTGTACGAGCGCCAACTCGTCGATCCGCGGGGGGAGACCGTCGCCCGGATAAGCCGCCGGCTCATCTCCCGGTACGTCTGGGCCGCGGCGCGCTCGCACGACGTCCAGGGCTACCTCCTGCGCATGGGCCACATCGCGCGTACCGCCCGCACCGCCCCCGAGTCGGAGCGGCGGGCCGCCATCGCCGGGCGGCTGGTCTCGCACGACTGGCCGGAACAGCGGCTGCTGGTCACCGCGGTCGACGCGGAGAACGGCGAGTTCACCGTCTTCGACAGTGCCGCGGGCATCGGGGTCGTCGACGCGGTGAGCGCGAGCTGCGCCGTGCCCGGCGTCTGGCCGCCGATCACCGCGGGAGGGCGGCGCTGGATCGACGGCGGCGTGCGGTCCAGCGCCAACGCCGATCTCGCGGCGGGCTACGAGCGGGTGGTGGTCCTCGCGCCGGTGGCCCGTGGCGGCGGCCCCGTCCCGGCGCCCCGGACGCAGACCGCCGAGCTGACGGCGGCCGGCGCCCAGGTGGTGCTGATCACCCCGGACCAGGCGTCGCGGACCGCGTTCGGACGCAACGTGCTCGATCCGGCGCGGCGGGCCGGCGCCGCGCGGGCCGGCCGCGCCCAGAGCGCCGCGCACGCCGAGCAGGTCCGCGCCGTGTGGTGCGGCTGACCTGTCCGGCTTGGGACAATGACGCGGTGGATCCAGAACCGATACCGGTGACCCGTGCCGTGGACTTCGGCACCGCCAAGCTGCTGCCCGATGTGGACCGGGCGCGGGCCTGGCTGCTCACCGTGGACGGCGCGCCCCAGTCGTACGTGGACCTCGACGACCCGGTGTACCTGGAGTTCGAGTACGTGCGTCGGCTCGCCCACGCCGTGGACGCGGTCTTCGACGAGGGCCGGCCGCTGGACGTGGTGCATCTCGGCGGGGGTGCGCTGACCCTGCCGCGCCGGCTGTCCGTGACCCGTCCCGGATCGCGGCAGGACGTGGTGGAGGCCGACCGGGGACTCGTGGCGCTGGTGTCGGAACATCTGCCGCTGGACGATCCGGCGGTCGTCGTGCACACCGAC